>JAADGO010000021.1 GCA_013152355.1 Chlorobiota bacterium | reverse complement strand
TCAGGCTGTTTAATAACCGTTTGGGGTTAGACCTAACTGTTTATAAAACAAACACCTTCAATCAGCTGCTTAGGATCCCGGTACCTGTTGCGTCAGGGTATAGGAACAGGTATATTAATGCAGGTAATATACAAAACAAAGGCTTCGAGTTTACTGTTAATATGGGAGTTGTCGAAGCAAAAGATTTTTCATGGGATATTGCATTTAACTACGCCCGTAACGAAAACAAAGCTATTGAACTCACCGATGAATTAGATGAATACACAATTCGCGGAAGAGCGTGGATGACTACTGTAAAGGTTGTTGTAGGTGAACCAATGGGGGAAATCTATACAAAAGGGTTCTTAAGAAGCGATAAAGGCGAGATACTTATTAATGAGAATGGGCTACCTATGGTTTCTGATGGACAGACAATTCGAATGGGGAACAAAAACCCGGATTGGATGGGTGGACTGACCAATACGCTTAAATTTAAAGATATTACTTTGAGTGCCGTAATAGATATGAGGATGGGAGGGACAATATTCTCATTCACAGAGGCAAACCTTGCCAGCGACGGTTTCTCAGATTATACACTCGAAGGACGTGAAGGAATGGTTGTAGAAGGGGTTATCCCAACCTACGATGACAATGGGAATATCACCAGCACCAGGCCAAACGACATACAAACAACTGCTGAAGCTTACTGGCAGTCGCTTGGAGGCAGGAATACACCAACAGGCGAGCCTTTCGCATACGATGCTTCATACATTAGATTAAGGGAAATTGTTGTTAGTTACCCAATTAAATTTGGTGCTGGCAGCCCGGTAAAAGATATTCAGTTATCTCTTTATGGAAGAAACCTTGGTTTCCTTTATAATGCTGCAAAAATAATTGACCCGGGAATGAACGTGGGTACCGGCAATATACAAGGGATGGAAGGATTTGGGCTTCCTACTACTAAACAGTACGGTTTCAGTATGAAACTTAGATTTTAATGAACCTTTTAAAAGATTTAATAATGAAAATAAAAATAAAATCAATATTTAATTTCTTATTAGCTACTATATTGGTGTCAGTACTTTTTAGTGGCTGTACAGAAGATTTTGAAGAGATAAATACCGATACAAGGGTTTTGGCAGAACTCGATAAGGCCACAATTGGTAATGTATATGCTTATTGCCAGTATAGAGGACTAATGAATGGATGGTCATTCCAAACCTCTCAAAACCTGTTTGCCGACCTTTATTCGCAATACTACTCCAATGTTCAAACTAAATTCCCATCCGACAGGTATATACTTGTAGGCGGATGGCTCGATGGAGCCTGGAGTGGGTTCTATGGTAATGCAGCCGCCAACATGGCTGTTATCTTAAAAGAAACGGATCCGGAGAACGAAGTGGCCGGGATGGAAACTCAACATGCCCTCCTGCAAATATGGAAAGTTTTTATGTACCAGCGTATTACTGATTATTGGGGGCCTATCCCCTATTCGCAGGTAGGCAACGGGGAATCCAGTGTAGGATACGACTCCCAGGAATCTATTTACAATGATTTCTTTGTTTTACTGGATGATGCACTAAGTGTATTGAATGCACATTCAGGAGGGAATGCCTTTGGTTCGAATGACCAGATTTATGGTGGTGATATAAACAGCTGGAAAAGATTTGCAAATACTCTTAGGCTAAGAGTTGCTATGCGTATTTCTTATGTAAACCCAAGCAAAGCCAGGACTGAGGCAGAAAAGGCTATTGCAGGAGGAGTAATCGAGTCAAACGACCAAAATGCTATCTTTAAAACAACACCCAATTCATGGAATGCCTTGAATATTATGCTCCCATGGAATGAATTTAGAATGAGTGCTTCTATGGAAAGTGTTTTGAAAGGGTACGACGACCCGCGATTGCCAAGCTATTTTAGCCCTACGGCAGAGAGTGCCGGTACAGATTCGCCTGTATGGAAAGGTTTGCGTAACGGATATGATATCCCCGGGTTATCAGCTCCTGATTTGCATTATGACAAGCTCTCTTCGATGGGTCCACGCTGGGCCAGCCCAACCGATAAAGGCAAAAACCCTATTGAGGTTCTGTTAGCATCTGAAGCGTATTTCCTGAGAGCCGAAGGAGCCCTAAACGGTTGGTCGATGGGTGGAAGCGCTGAAGAGTTTTATAACAAAGGTATCGAAATGTCATTGTCCTTCTGGGGTGTTGATGCTGCAGCTATTGCAGCATATCAGCAAAGTATGAACACACCTGTTGCTACACATGATGCACCGGAGCCAATGACTGACATACCTGTAAAATTTGCTTCCAGTGCCGATAAGCAACTTGAGCAAATTATTACCCAAAAATGGCTGGGGCTATACCCTGATGGCTGGGAAGCATGGGCTGATGTGAGAAGGACTGAATTTCCGAAGCTGTACGACAGGCTTTTCTCAGATAACCCCGATGTTGCCAAAAATGAAACTATGCGTAGAATCGATTTTGTCGACAATGAATTCAACACGAATGCTGAAGGCGTAGAGGCTGCAAAATCACTTCTGGGTGGGCCAGACAATGGTGCAACCAGACTGTGGTGGAATGTAAAAAAATAGAAACTAATTATGAAGTCAGAGGCTGTTTAAAAATAAAGTTTAAACAGCCTCTTATTCCCTACAAAAGAAAGGCCAGTCAATATCGACTTGTCTTTCTTTTTTACTTGCAATATGCGATTATTTGTTTAGTTTTAATTTTGTAGAGGGTTACAGTTTTATCGAAGTTGTTTAAAATTAATTAGCTATCTTAAATGAACAAAATTCTTAAGCTATTTCTCATATTATTGATTATAACTCCGGTATTGTCATGCAAGCAAAAAAAACAATTTACCTTCCTCTCTCATAAAAGAACCGGAATCACTTTTAGAAATACAATTAAAGAATCTAAAGAGTTCAACATCCTTGAATACAGCTATTTGTACAATGGGGCCGGAGTTGCAATCGGGGATATAAATAACGATGGGCTACCTGATATTTATTTCACCGGGAATTTAGTAAAAAGCCGCTTATACCTCAACAAAGGTAATTTTAAGTTTGAAGACATTTCGAAAAAAGCCGGGGTTTCGGCATCCGAAACATGGAATAACGGAGCAACCATGGTTGATGTAAATGGCGATGGATGGCTGGATATTTATGTTTGCAGTTCGACTGACGGAAGGCCCGAATTCCGGAAAAATATATTGTTTATAAACAACGGAGACCTTACTTTTACTGACAAAGCCCGTGAATACGGAATTGACGACTCTGCCTATTCAACCCACAGTACCTTCTTTGATTACGACAAAGATGGAGACCTGGACTTGTTTGTACTTAATCATTCTGTTGACAGGTTTGCCATGTTTACAGAAGAATCAGCTCAATTAAAAAAGCAAGGGAGCGAGAAGTATGGCCAGAAATTTTTCATAAACAACGGAGACAGGTTTATTGAAGCAACCGAGGAAGCAGGATTCCTGTCGAATGTCTTAAATTTTGGGCTTGGTGTAGCAGTAGCAGATTTCAACAACGACAATTGGCCGGATATTTATGTTTGCAACGATTTTTATGAACAGGATTATTTGTATATCAATCAACAAGATGGCACCTTTTCTGAAAAACTAGAAGAATATTGCAGATACATATCCCTTTCATCAATGGGTTGTGACGCCGGTGATATAAACAACGATGGATTTATCGACTTAGTAACCTTAGATATGTTGCCTGCAACTAATTATGGGCAAAAGATTGTGGCAGGCCCAGATAATTATGAGAAAATAACCAAACTCGATAAAACAGGGTTTTACCATCAAACAACCCGTAATATGCTACAACTAAACAATAATGGCGAGAACTTTACCGAGATAGGGCAGTATGCCGGTATTTATAAAACTAATTGGAGTTGGTCTGCGTTATTTTGCGATTACGATAATGATGGGTTAAAAGACTTGTTTATTAGTAATGGATACGGGAAAAATAATACCCACATGGATATTATTACACTTGCAGTTAACGAAACACTAAAAGAACGAATGGGGGAACAGCATATTAACAGAATGGAATTTATAGATAAAATCCCTCCCACAATTATAAATAATTTCATGTTCCGGAACAATGGTGATTTAACCTTCCAAAACATTTCGGACGACTGGGGTTTCAACAAAAAAACTTTGTCTAATGGGGCAGCTTATGCCGACCTCGATAATGACGGCGATATGGATATTATCGTAAGTAACATCAACGAATATGCTTTTATTTACAGGAATAATGCAGATCGTATGTCAAATAACCACTACCTGAGAATCAAGCTAAAAGGAAGTGGCATGAATACAGGCGGAATTGGTGCAAGGGTTGATGTAACATGCGGGGATAATACATATACGCAAGAGTTTTACCCATCGCGTGGTTATATGTCTTCCATGGGCCATACTCTAGTTTTTGGGCTGGGCAAGGCAAGCTCCATTGATAAACTCACCGTACTCTGGCCCGACCTGAAAGAGCAAACAATCAATAACATTAAAACAGGCCAAACCATCACACTCGATAATGAAAATGCCATTTTTAAAGGACAAAAAACCAAACAGCCTTATCAAGTTATTTTTGAACCTGTAAAAGAAAAGCTACCTCTGCAATTTAAACACATAGAGAATGAGTTTATTGATTTTAAAGAGCAACCATTATTACCATTCTTGCTCTCTACCCAGGGGCCGTTTATTACCAAAGGAGATGTGAATAACGATGGGATGGAAGACCTGTTTATTGGTGGCGCAAAAGATTCGCCGGGCAGTTTATATCTTCAGAATAAAAACAGCACATTTGAACTCCAGGAAATGGAATGTTTCCAAAACGATAAAGAGAGCGAAGATACCGGGGTGTTATTTGTTGATGTTGACGGCGATTCCGACCTCGATTTATATGTAGTAAGCGGGGGGAATGAATTCCCTCTTACTTCAGGCAAACTTCAGGACCGTTTGTATTTAAACGATGGGGAAGGCTTTTTCAGTAAATCGCAAAAGCATATTCCCAAAATGATTACAAGCGGGTCGTGTGTAAAGTCGGCAGATATTGATAACGATGGCGATGCCGACCTTTTTATAGGTGGGAGGTTAACTCCGGGCCTCTATCCAATTGCTCCGAGAAGTTATATCCTGGAGAACAATGGGAATGGGTATTTCAGCGATGTAACAAAAGACAAAAATATCGGGCTTCTGAATCCGGGAATGGTAACGGATGCAATTTGGACAGATTTTAGCGGCGATAGTTTGGCCGACCTTATTTTGGTTGGCGAATGGATGCCGGTGAGGTTATTCCTAAATACCGGCTCGGCAATGGAAGAAATTACCGGGCAGAAATGGATGGAAGATTCAAAAGGATGGTGGAATAGCATCTGTTCCGGCGACTTTGACAAGGATGGTGATACCGACTATGTTTTTGGTAATGTAGGATTAAACTTTCAGGTAAAACCGACACCTGAAGAACCTGCAACTATTTATGCTAATGATTTTGACAGCAATGGTATCCTCGACCCGGTTATGTGTTATTATATGGATGGTAAAAGCTATCCTATTTATTCTAAATACGACCTGGGGGAACAGATACCGGAGATTAATAATAAATACCCAACTTACAAATCATTTGCAGGCCAGGCAATCCAGGATATTTTCCCGAAAAAGGAACTTGACAATGCTTTTGTTTTAGAGGTAAACAATTTTAGTTCGTGCTACCTGAAAAACTTAAAAAACAATCAATTCGAGTTGTCAGAGTTGCCTTTGCCTGCACAATTATCACCTGTGTTTGCTATGAAATCCGAAGATTATAATAATGATGGTAACCTGGATTTATTGCTTGCCGGTAATTTTTATGGGGCGAGAATTAAGTTCGGGCATCTTGATGCAAACAGAGGTTTGTTGCTTCTTGGCGATGGAGCAGGGGATTTTGAAGAATTACCAAATATTAAAAGCGGTTTAAATATTAATGGCGAAGTGAGGGACATTGCCCGTATAAACTTAGCATCAGGGAATAAAATACTCATGTTTACACTTAATAACGACAGCCTCCTGTTTTATCAATACTAGTGTCGTCTGTAAAATGATGTATAAGTTGAAGTTATTTTATTCCCATAGTACTTTCAAAAATCATCATTGAATTCCATAAGGTTCATTTATTCTTTTTATTTTTGGCAAACATTCTTTAGCAATTGAAAATAGCAAAACAATGAGAAACCCGGTAATTGCTTTATCAATATTATTACTATTTTTTAGTGCATGTAATAAAACTCCAGAAGATACTTCTTTGAGTATGAAAGAATTGCAGAAACTGGGAATGCCTGATTGCGACAAAACCTGGACAGCTGCCGATTATTCTATTGCGAATGCAGTATTATTGAAAGTAAAAAATAACCAACCTTATGCACTTCCTGTTAAAGGGAGTAAAAAATCCGGTAAAGTATTCGCCAAGTTGATTGATATAGAAAACTTATCATTTCTTCAAAACAATTCAATCCCATTGCACAAAAGAGCATATATGATTAGTAACTTTTTGGGAGTGAACGATGACCTGATAAATATTTATACGAACCAATTGATGAAAAAACAATATTATAACCGCGAATTAGTGCACCTATATATATTTTGGATAACTGTAACCCAAAAAATGCTTGACCTTGCTGATAAAATTAATGAGTCAGATATTCCTGAGGATAAAGAAATGCAAAAAGGTTATGAATCTATTCAAATGGCTTACCTGATAAGTATTAATATGACTCTGGAAAATCAAAGAAAAATATCACAGTACCCTTGCGAAGATTTTGAGGTTTTAACTGATAGTTTAACCAATTCGATCAAAAGGAATATGAACTGGTTTGATGAGGGTGCTTCAAAAAAACTGAAACAAAAATTAAGTGCAGTAATCGGCAGCACCTCTTCTGTAAAAACCCAAAATGGGTATAAACGTTTAATTAAGTCTTTATAACGATAAAAAAATCGAAAACAATGATGAATCACGAATATGTAAACCGAATTGTAGACCTTACAGACCCTTCCAAAAACATAATCTACAACATGTCGCAGGAAGAGGCAATTGAACTTGTTAACTCAGGAGACACACAGGCTGTCCGCAAAATTGACGGGCAGTTTGCCCTCGTTGCTGTCGAAGGGAAAACAATAAGAATGGCAAGGTCAATTGGCCGTCCGTTGCGTTTTTTCATAGCAAAATTAAAAGCCGGCCCATGCCTGATACTTGCCGAGCGTATTGATACGATTCACAATTACCTGAAACAAGAGGGTTTAGACGACCAGTTTCACCCATCGTATACAAGGATGGCTCCTGCCCACTATATTACAACTATTGAATTACTGGGCTGCCCCGACCCGAGCCCGGTTTACCAGCGTTTTTTTACTCCGGTACGTAACAGGTTCAAGTCGAGTAGTATAGAGCAATTAGGGGAGTATTATATCGGTACATTGTACGAAGAAATTAAAAAGTGGTTGAAATTCAGGGCACAAACTGGCCCCATTGGAGTCACTTTTTCAGCAGGTATTGATAGCGGCTCCGTATTTTTACTTACTTATCATGCGCTGAGGGAACTCGGAGAAAGCCCCTCCAGGCTAAAAGCATTTACCTTGAGCGTGGAAGGCAAAGGCGAAGACCTGAAGCAAGCCCGGGAGTTTTTAAAAGCACTGGGCATGGAACTATTCCTCGAACCCATTGAAATTAAATCAGCCGGATTGGATTGGAAAAAAACGATAAAAGTTGTTGAAGACTACAAACCTCTCGACATACAATCTGCCACAATGAATTTAGCAGTACTTGAAGGTATCCGCTCCCGTTATCCCGATTGGAAATATATTATTGATGGCGATGGTGGTGACGAAAACCTTAAGGATTACCCAATTGAAGAGAATCCGGAATTAACCATCCGAAGTGTCTTAAATAATTTAATGTTATACCACGAAGGCTGGGGAGTAGGGAAAATGAAACATTCCTTAACCTATTCCGGCGGTTTAAGCAGAGGGTATATGCGTACATACACTCCTGCCGACATCCTGGGTTTTGAAGGTTTTAGCCCTTATACATTAGAAAATGTTATTGAAATAGCCGAAGGCATACCATTTATTGAAATAACAAAATGGGACCATGAGAAACTTTATGGACTCAAAGGGCAGGTGGTAGCAAGCGGCGTTAAAACCGTTACGGGAATGGATATGCCGGTTTTTACAAAAAGACGGTTCCAACATGGCGTAGCCAACATGGATACATTTAACAGGCATTTCCCTGAAAAGGAAATAGACTACCGACGGGAATTCCTGGCTATTTATGAGTAAATTCCCGGATACACAAATTGACGGCCAGTGGATTCTTTCTAAGCGTGGGGGGAAAAATCCGGTCGACCCGTTAAAGCCTTATGGTTATTTCATAGAAAAAGAGCGTACTGTTTCGGGGGCTATCGAGAATGTTTCAACTATTTTATTAACCAATAGCGAATGCCCTTTCCGATGCCTTATGTGCGACCTTTGGAAGAACACAACTGATGAACCAATACCTGAAGGTTCCATTCCGGCACAAATTGAGTTTGCGCTATCAAAATTGCCAGTAACAAAGCACCTGAAACTGTATAATAGTGGCAGTTTTTTTGATAACAGGGCCATCCCTGCCAATGACTATGGGAAAATTGCCTCGTTGGTTAATCATTTTGAAACCGTTATTGTTGAAAGCCACCCGGGTTTTATAAATGAAAATTGTTTGCTTTTCCAGCATCTGATAAAACCTGAATTACATGTGGCAATAGGCCTTGAAACAGTACATCCTGAGGTACTCCCACGGCTTAATAAAAAAATGGATTTGGCCGACTTCGAACGTTCCGTCAGGTTCCTCGCCCATCATGGAATCTCATCACGTGCGTTTATCCTGCTTCGTCCTCCGTTCCTTTCTGAACCGGAAGGAGTGCTATGGGCAAAAAAGTCGATTGATTATGCATTCGGCACCGGGGTTTCATCTGCTACAATTATCCCTGTAAGGTCAGGTAATGGTGCCCTGGATGCTTTAACTGCAGGCAATTATTTTGAACAACCCGGCATCAAATCATTAGAAAATGTGATTGAATATGGCATTAGAATGAATGCCGGGCCGGTATTTGCCGACCTCTGGGATATTGACATCTTTTCCTCCTGCAATAATTGCCTGGTGATGAGGAAAAAAAGATTAACCCAAATGAACCTGCACCAGGAAATACCCCCCCGGGTTAATTGTTCGTGCACGCTTTAAATTTTTAGTCGTAATATTGTCCATGATCTTAATTATTTATTATTTTTGTTAGGACCAAGACGCTACATTCTAACTAACTAACTGAATATGACAGAGAAACTAAGAAGTACGTTTATTAAACCTAGCCCTTATTTTAATTTGATCATTTTTTTACTGGTGATAACTATGTTTGCCTGCCAGTCAAAAGACAAATCTTCATCGTCAACCACGAAACAAGCTGAATTAACCCTCCCCCCCGCAAACGATGACTACTTTCAGGAAATTATAAAGTCTTCAGGAATAAATTTCACTCACACCATTGGAGACGACCATTTAAGCAACCTTGTAGAATCGGTCGGTGGTGGTGCTGCTTTCCTTGATTACGACCAGGATGGTTACTTAGACCTGTATTTAAGCAATGGCAACTTTACCGAGGGCTTAAGCCTTAATAATGAAGACCACCCGCCGGTAAAAACTTCTGAAAATCGTTTATTCCGTAATCTTGGGAACGGTACTTTTGAAGACGTTACAAAAAAAGCACGGGTAGGCGACCGGGGGTATGGTATGGGAATAACAGTTGGTGATTTTGACAATGATGGCTACCCCGATATATATGTAAGCAATTACGGGGTGAATGTCCTTTATCATAACAATGGCAACGGAAAATTTTCCGATGTGACAAAAAAAGCAGGTGTGGGAGGAAATGAGTGCAGTGTAGGTGCCGTGTGGTTAGATTATGACAACGATGGTTTCCTTGACTTGTATGTTGGCAACTATATCGAGTTCGACCCTAAATATAACTATTATTATGCCCCCGATGGATTCCCTGGCCCTATGGCTTACGATGGCCAACCTGACATATTATACCACAACCAGGGCGATGGCACTTTTAAGGATGTAACCATGGAAATGGGTATTTTCAATAAAGATGGCAGAGCAATGGGGGTAGGTGCTGCAGATTACGACAACGATGGATTTACTGACATCTTCGTATCAAACGACCACATGGTAAATTACCTGTATCACAATGAACAAGGCGAAAAATTCGTAGACCGGGGCATAATGTCTGGAGTGGCATTCAACCAGGTAGGTGAATCAACAATTAGTATGTCTGTCGACTTTGCCGATTATAATAACGATGGTTTAATCGACCTTTTTGTTTCAGATGATGTTTATTGTTCTTTATATAAAAATGAAGGGGGTGGCGTTTTTAGTGAAATGTCGTACAATGCGGGGATTGCTGTAGCATGTGGCCAGTTTGTCGGATGGGCATCATCGTTTCTGGATTACGACAATGATGGCGACCTTGACTTATTTAAGGTGAATGGCGAGTTGAAACATCTATATGGGCAGGAAGACCAGTTGTTTGAGAATAATGGGGAAGGAAAATTCATTGACGTTTCTATAGAACGGGGCAGTTACTTCAAGGAAGAACTGGTAGGCAGGGGAGCATGCTTTGGCGATTATGACAACGATGGGGATATTGATGCTTATATTGTCAACCTGAATGGCCCCGGGTCACTGCTTCGCAATAATAAGGGAAACCAAAATAACTGGATATCATTGCTACTTATTGGAGATGAAAGCAATAGGGATGGTGTTGGCGCAAGAGTAACAGTTGTTTCCGGGGATATCAAACAATTTACCCAAAAGAAAAGTTCAAGTGGGTACCTTTCTCAAAACGACCCAAGGTTACATTTTGGCCTCGGTAATAATGAAATGGTTGATAGTATTGAAGTTATCTGGCCATCAGGGAAGGCCCAGGTGCTGGAAAACATTAAGGCCGGGCAATTTATCACAATAAAAGAATCTGAAATAGTACATCCATGAATCCTATGAAGATCATTTTCCGTATTGGTTATATTGTTGCCATTGGATTAGCCAGCCTGTGTTTGAATTCCTGCAGGAATCAATCCCTTGAAGGCATGGTTGTTTTTACCCGGGTACCCGCTGGCAATTTTGACATCCACGGGAAGGCCATAGCTCACAAATATAAAGGAGCACAGATAGTAGCAATTAACCCTGACAAACCAGGAGTACCTGAAATAATCCTGACCCCTGATTTTTATTCTGCCTGTTCCCCCGATATTTCGTATGATGCAAAACATTTGCTTTTCACAGCACAACAAAAGGAAAACGATAGCTGGCAGGTATGGGAAATGAACCTGGAAAACAAAACCAGTAAAAAAATCACCCATTTTGAAGAATCCTGTTACGGGCCAGCTTATCTTCCTGGTGGCCGTTTGGTGTTCAGCAGGCAAATGCCTGAAACAGGCACCGGTCCGGTACATGCTTTGTATACCATGGATTTAGACGGGTCAAATGTTAGTCAAATTACATTTCAACCACATTTCGACTATACCACTACTGTACTTCATGATGGCCGTATATTGATGCTTACTAAACAATTGTTCCCTCAACCTGGCGATATGATGTATATGGCAATAAGGCCCAATGGTACAAAAACCGAATTATTTTACAAAGGGCCGGGTAGCAGTATCCTGAATAACCAGGTTTACGAAACGGGAGATGGGTTTGTTTACTTTATCGAATGGGAAAACGGTAACCCAAATAGTGGAGATATAATTTCTATTAATCAAAACAGGCCGTTGTTTACTAAGGTTAACCTTACTTCAGGAATTACAGGAAGTTTTTATTCTGTTTTACCCAGGCAATCGGGGGGAATGCTTGTTTCTTACCGCCCCTCTGATGCCGGCCCGGTTGGGCTATATAGTTTTTCAGTGGAGGATAAATCATTAGGTGCCCCAATATACAAACAACCGGGCTATTACGTTATTGAGCCTGTTTTAGTTGAAGCCTTTACAAGGCCAAAAAATTTGCCTGACGATACTAACCCGGAAAAATCAACAGGGCTGCTGCTCTGCCAGGATATTAATGTAATAGCACAACCGGATGATGCAGGTTTATCAGACAATGCAAAAGCTACTAAGGTTGAGGTACTGGGTATTGATAAAAGTATGGGCATTGTCCCTGTTGAGGACGATGGGTCTTTTTACCTGAAAGTAATTGCAGATACGCCTATTCGCTTTCAAACACTTGATAAAGATGGTAATATTTTATATGGGCCCTCAGGCTGGATATGGATTCGCCCGTTTGAACGGCGAGGTTGCGTAGGCTGCCACCAGGACCCTGAGCTTGCCCCTAACAATGTTGTGCCTTTGTCTGTTAAGAAACCTCCGGTTTCCATTCCTGTTGAAGATTCTTATGAAACTGAGCAAAGTCCCACCATTAAAAGCCTGAACAAAAATGAAAAAGAATAAAAAATTATTTTTTATCCTTGGTGGACTGGTAATAATTAGCTTATTGATTATATCAGTTCATAAAGTGTCTCGGCTACATGTTAACTATATGACTGCTGTTGACGACCATCCGTTGAATTGTATTTCATGCCATGTATACACACAAAAAGATGGAATCGTTGCGAAATTAATAAATGAAGACTATTTATCGCCGTTCAATATGGCTGTTTCGCCCGATGGGAGCAAATTATATGTGATTGCACAAGATGGGGATGCACTTTTGGTTGTAGATACTCAAACAAACAAAGTTACAGGCAAAATAGCTGTTGGAGAGAGGCCTCATAGTGTTGCAATAAAAAGTGACGGGAATACAGCTTTTGTCAGTAACCAGTGGGCTGATAATGTATATGAGATCGACCTCTCTTTATTAAAAGTAGTTGATACCCTGAAAACCGGGAGCGGCCCGGCCGAACTTGCATTCAGCCCCGATAAAAAATTCCTTTATGTTGTCGATTCGTATTCATCTGAGGTTTCAATTATCGACCTGCAAACTAAAACTGAAATAAAACGCTTAGTAGCAGGGAATAACCCGGTAGCTGCAGTTTTTTCCCCCGATGGGAGCCAGGCTTATGTAACCAGCAGGCGAACACTACCCATGCCATTTGAGACTCCACCTATAACTGAACTCACAGTAATTGATGCTGCTACACAAATGGTTAAAGAACGCAAAATGTTCGACAATGCATATTTAATGGAAAATGTAGCATTTACGCCATCAGGGGATATGGCTATTGCTACACTCATACGCCCAAAAAACTTAATCCCTTCTATTCAGGTTGAAAAAGGGTGGATGATGACTCATGGTATTGGGATTATTGAACAAGGCAATGAGGGCAGGGTCATTCAGCTGTTAACAGATGAGCCAAATGCATATTACCCTGACCCTTTTGACATAGTCATTACTCCGGATGGGCAAAAAGCTTTCATCAGTCATTCGGGGGCTGATGTAATTACGGTAATTGACCTTAATGCAATACGGACGCTTCTTGCCGAGTCAACTCAAAAGAAACTCGATTATTATTCAAACCACCTCGGAATCAGCAGTCGTTATGTCCTGAAACGTATCCCAACAGGAGCTAACCCTAAAGGGCTGGTGCTTTCCCCTGATGGGAAAAACCTTTATGTTGCCGAAAGGTTAGAAGACAGGATTGCTGTTATTAGCACGGAAAACCTGGAGACCATTAAAACCATAAATCTTAATGGCCCTTCAAGGATAACTGTTGCACGCAAAGGGCGCAGGCTTTTCAATAATGCAGGCCATACTTTCCAGTACCAGTATGCTTGTTATACCTGCCACCCCGATTCGCACGAGGATGGGCTTGTATATAATATGGCAGGAGCAGATATGGGAAGAAACCTTGCCAACACACGAAGTTTGCGTGATATTGGAGACACCCCCCCTTATAAATGGAATGGGAAAAACTCAAGTATTTACAAACAGGATGGTATGCGTTTCTCAACGGTATTGACAAGAACAGAAGCATTTGATTACGATGAATTAGATGCACTGGTTGCCTATATTGTTACCGGCATAAAAAACCCACCTAACCTAAGGTATAACCCTTCAGGGCATTTAACTGAGGCACAGAAAAGAGGGAAGAAAATTTATTACCGGACACATACAAACTACGGGGAAGAAATCCCGGTTTACAACCAATGTGCAACCTGCCACCCACCACCATATTTCACAAATAAGCAAATGACAGATGTTGGCACCCTGTCTGAAACAGATGACCCTATGCTATTAGATGTACCCCATTTAAATAATATTTATGAATCGCCACCCTATTTACACGATGGACGTGCCGCCACGCTTGAAGAATTATGGACAAAATTTAATAATGACGACAAACATGGCGTAGCAAACGATATGAAGAAAGACGAACTTAATGACCTGGTTGAATACCTTAAATCTTTAAGGGATGCAAAATACTATAAAAACGACCCTGAATACCATTAATTCATCACTTAGACCTTTTAAATAATCAGCAAATGAAAACTACAATTCAAAAATTCGCAGCAGGAGCCAAAATATTTTCTTTAATAATTCTGGGAGGATGTTTTTTAGGGTTTACAACGGATGTAAACAAGTCAGATTTAGAAGTACCCGCTACTAAAAGTATTAAAACTGATATAAAAAAAGAATTAGGGGTGATGCCTGTTTATGGCAACTGGAAAACATTTACAAAGGAAGACGGATTGCCCGCCGATAAAGCATTCTGTGTTCGTATAGATGGTGAACGGGTTCTGGTTGGGACAAATGCAGGCCTTGCAGTTTATGAAAATAATGAGTGGAAGACTTATACCGTAGAAGATGGCCTTGCTCATTCAGGGGTGATCTCAATTGATGTAAGCGAACTTACAGGAGATATCTGGATAGGTACTCTTGGAGGGCTAACTCGCTGGTCGGCAGGCAGGTTTTACACTTTCACCCAGTTTAACAGTGGCCTCCCCAATGATGTGATTTATTCGGTTGTTTGCGATGGGAAAGATGTATGGGTGGCTACCGGTGGTGGAGCCGGGCATTACGATACCTATACCGAAGAATGGGGTATTTATACAGAAAGGAATGCACCCATGCATGAACCCTGGACTTATGGAGTTTGTGCCGGCGGCAACAAAATATGGATTGCTGCATGGGGAGGCGGGGTAATTGAGTACAACCCCAAAACAAAAGGGTTCAGGGATTATACTGACCCCGATGGGGAAATGGAGATAGACCTGTTTCCTGACGATGGCGTGGTACATAATATTACTACAGGAGTATCCTACGCAGACGATATCTTATGGGTGGGGACTTACTTTGGATTAAGCCGTTATGACGGGACACACTGGAAAGGTTATTTTGACCACGATAGCGGGTTAATCAGCAACTTTATTAACTTCGTCAAGGCCGATGGCTCTGTAGTATGGCTCTGTACTGATTTGGGATTAAGTAGTTTTGATGGTGATACCTGGGTGTCTTACCAGAAAGATAAAAACAGTAAAAAAGGGAAAATACTGATAACCAATGATTCTGGGCTAAAAGAAGTGGATGCACCCACTTCAATTTCTCATAATTTTGTAAGTGGAGTCGACATACAAGGTGATAATATCTGGCTTGCAACATCTAAAGGTGTATGCCGGGGTGAAAAACTTAAATAACTAAAAACCATATTATGAAACCTAAAATTCAGGCATTGTTGTTTTTTATCTTTGCAATACTTTTTTCTGTGTTGGATGTAAACGGCCAGGAGCATAAAATGAATTATGGTAAAACACCTGATGATATGATACCATACGGCAGGTTTCAGAAGGCTTACATTAATTTTTTTGATAAACCACAGGCTTTTACCGGTGCCGGACGCGAAAAAGCCCCTCCTACCGACCTTACCGAAGTCAGGATTGGGTTTTTAGGGCCTTTAGAAGGCTCAGCAATGGTGCCACAGGGCATTCAAATGCTGCAGGGGGCAACCCTTGCCGTAGATGAGGCTAATAAAAAAGGTGGCTATAATGGCCTTCCTTTCAAAATAATGCCACATAACGATGTGGGTTTATGGGGTGCTGCTGCCAATGAGGTTGTAAAAATGGACGATGAGAAAGTATGGGCTTTCCTGGGTTCAATTGATGGTATAAATACCCATGTTGCTTTAAGAGTGACATTTAAACTGGAAATACCCATGGTTAATACCGGGGATCCCGACCCTACACTTACTGAAACACGAATTCCCTGGGTAATCCGGTGTATTTCAGACGACAGGCAAAGTAGTTATGCTTTGGTAAACTATATCTACCGCAAAAAAGGGCATTCCCGGGTAGCAGTGTTGCGTGTAGACAGCCGCTATGGGCGGGTTGGTATCCTGGAGTTCAAAGATGCGGTGCTTCGTATTGGTTATCCTCTTGTTCTTGAGGTACGGTATGCCGAGGGTGATACAGATTTTACCACCCAAATCCAACGCATGATTGATTCATCTCCTGATGCCATTGTCCTCTGGGGAAATGCAAAAGAAACAGCACTTATTATTAAACAAATACGGAAAATGGGTATGAAACAACCCATATTTGGTTCTGACAGGCTCATGTCGCCGGAGCTTTTAAAAATTGCCGGTAAAGATGCCGAAGGCCTGGTTACTACCTGCCAGTATAATCCAACTTTGAATGACTCAGCTTTGCAAGCATTCAATAAAAATTATTACGACAAATATGGGATGGAACCGGATGTATTTGCGGCACATGCTTATGACGGAATGAATATTATTATTGATGCGATTCATAAAGTAGGCCTTAACCGTGTGCTTATCCGCGATGTACTTACCGACTTAAAAACATTTCAGGGGTATAAGGGTGTTACCGGCAAGATTATCTTTGATGCCTCCTGGAATGATATCGGCTCAATTTGGATGGCTGAGGTGCGCGATGGCAAATTTGTGTTTTTCCCTCCTTCGCCACTGACCTATGATAAGCCGGCAAATAATAAAAGTACATCTGAATAAGAATGGAATAGCAGGAACACCCAAAAGTGGCAATCAGGATTATCAGGTTAAAAGTTAAATGCCAATAATGAGTTTGAAAAAAGGGCCATGATTCAATTTAGGTTTATATCTATAGTCAGCTTACTGATAGTGTTTGTGTCCGGATCGGCCATAACCGGGGCTCAGACTTTAGGCCATGCCACTTCACACCACACTACAACAGCAGATAAAACAGATCAGGCCGAAATAGTAAAAATCGGGCTTCTAATCCCCAGTCCGGAAGCCCTGCCTGCGAAACACGGTGCTGAATTAGCTATCCGGCAAGCCAATGAAAATGGAGGGTATTTTGGCAGGCCATACCACCTAATCATCCGCTCAACAGAGGGGCCCTGGGGAACAGGCTCAAAAGAATCTGTAAACTTAGTGTTTGAAGATGAAGTGTTAGCAATAATGGGGGCTCTTGATGGGCGGAATGCGCATCTCGCTGAACAAGTGGCAGCAAAAACCAGAACAGCCTTTTTGTCATCACGGGCAACCGACATGACCCTGTCGCAGGTCGCAGGCTTTCGTCCCATGGTATTTTAGGTGTATCCCAAACGACAGGCAACAGGCAATTGCTTTGATTCAGGAAATATATATAAAAAGGAAACCCGGAAATGTGGCAATCATTGCCTCAAACGATTACGATTCTCAACATGCGGTTAATACTTTCCTTAAAATTGCCGATTCAATGGATATTGCAAGTGACAAACAGTTTTTGTATAAATCATCTGGCAAAGATATTCCGGGAATCCTAAGTGATATAGAAAAAAATGATGTGGAAAAAGCATTGTATTATTTGGAGATACCCCATTTGCTTCGAAAATAATACCCATGTTAAAGCAACGGAATATGGCACAAACCATTTTTGGGGCACTATCAACTATGGATGCTCAAGAAGCATTGGGCCCAAATTGGGCAATCTTTGAGGATATGATATTGGTATCTTCAGGCCATTGGTTTACCGATAAAGGCATTGCATTTCAGAAGGAGTTCAAAAAAGCCTATGGTTATCAACCGGGTGCAGCTGCTGCCTTTGCCTACGATGGTATAAATGTTATTATCGAGGTTATAAAGAGGGCAGGCCCCGACCGCAATAAAATTGTTGATGCATTTGCAGGAACAAATTATAAAAACGGCGTTACAGGCGAAATAAAATTTGATGTAAACGGAAGCCGTATCGGCGATGTTGGTTTAATGATAATAAAGGACGGATGCCCGGTAGCTCTCCGGGCAAAAGCACCTAAATAATAAACAGATGAAATACAAATATATTGGGTTATTGATATTACTGGTAGTCACGTTCTTATTCAACAACTGTAAGCAACAAAAAAGTAAAAGCCCCGCTTCGGCAGGAGAAATGATTACTACAAAAACACTCGGGTTAGCCTATCTTGAAGAGAATCAAATAAAGGAAGCCGAGGAGCAGTTCCTGAAACTTGTAGAGCTTGACCCAACAGAAGTATTGGGTTATGCGAACCTGGGGATTGTTTATTTAAGAATGGGTAAATACCAGGAAGCAGAAGAATGGCTCAACAAAGCCATTAAAATGAACCCAAAAGACCCGGATATAAGGCTGATATTGGCAAAAGTGTATGAGATGAGCAATAAGCCTGAACAAGCGATTAAAGAGCTTGAAAAGGGGATCAGTTTTTCTCCCGGCCACGTAAAATCATTATACAACCTCGCTGAATTATACTCATCATCGACAGACAAAGAATCATTACAAAAACGACAGGAATATACAGAAGAACTGATTAAAAATGCACCCGGGAATATTGTACCCCGGTTAAATTTAATTGAAATACTGATTCGTAAAAACCATGCCGGTGAGGCCCTCGCCCAAATGGAAGAACTGCAAAAGATTTTCCCTAAATTCCCAAAAGAGGCGGTTGAATATTACGATAAAACAATTGCTGCACTACAGGGCGGGAATAATGACAAAGCTGCTGTTTCATTTATGATTTTCCACAATTATTTAAAAGTAACCTCTCCATACCAGGCAGGGATCATGGATTTAAAAGGGCCTGGAGGCTCTTTAATCGGATCTCCTGTAATAACATTCGACCAACAACAAAAAGGGGTTCAAACCGGCGATTGGAAAACTTTACTTGAAGCAATACGGTTCACCGATATAACATCATCTGCCGGGCTCGACCTCCAAAAAAACCGGAAGTCAAGCCAAGAAACTGATGTAACTGTTAAAAACCCTATGCCCCTTTCTGCATCTGATTATGACGGGGATGGGGATATTGACCTGTTCTTCGGGCTTTTTGACCCCCAGTCCAAAAGTTATAAATCCTATTTACTAAATAATGAATGGGGGAAGTTTAAAGATGTTACTGAAGAAGCAGGTATCCGGCATCAGGGGATAGGTATTTCTTCCAAATTTGCCGATTATAACAATGACGGGTTCCTTGACCTTTATATAGTTAAAAACGGGGCTAATATCTTATATGAAAACACCGGCAAAGGGGCATTCATTGATGTCACAGATAAAGCCGGAGTCGGGGATAAAGCGGAGGGGGGCAAATCTCTTTTTTTTGATTTTGACCATGATGGGGACCTGGACCTGTTTGTAACCAGGCCACACTCAAACCTGCTTTACCGCAATAATGCTGATGGCACCTTCATTGAGCAGGCAAAAGCATCAAATTTATCCGGTGGGGATGTATCCAGCACGGATGCAGCATTTGGTGATTTTGACGATGATGGGGACATTGACCTCTTTGTGGTAAACACAGATACATCCAACACCCTGTATTCTAACCAGCGGCAAGGCATTTTTAAGGACATTACTGAAGAAAGCGGATTGAAAAGTGAAGGAGGGTCAAGTTCCGTTACTGTGGGGGATTATAATAATGACGGTTTTTTAGACCTGTTTGTAACATCATCTAAGGCAGGCAACTGTAAATTATACCGCAACCAGGGGGATGGTAGCTTTAAGATTGACGAAACATCAAAAGATTTGGCCCATACCTTACAGAATGTCCAGGCATACGATGCTTCTTTCCTCGATTTTGATAACGATGGGTATCTCGACCTTTTTGTTGTCGGCAAATCAAATACAGAAAATGGCAATGGCGTATTCCTCTATCATAATGATAAAACAGGCACATATTATGTTGTAGAGGACATTTTGCCTGAAGAGTTAAAATCAGGCAAAGGGATTTTAACTTTTGATTATAATGAAGACGGGGATTTGGATGTTGTTATTGCCGGGATGAATGGGGGCATCCATCTCCTGAGAAATGATGGAGGGAGCAACAATCATTTCGTAAAAATAAAACTTGTTGGACTAAGGACAGGAAGTGGTAAGAATAATTACTATGGGATCGGAGCCAAAATTGAAATGCGGGCCGGGAATTTATACCAGTCGAAAGTTGTAACCACCCCTAATATACTTTTCGGGTTAGGCCCCCGGTCAAAAGCTGATGTAATACGTATTTTATGGACAAATGGCGTTCCTCAAAACATATTTTTCCCCGGAACCGACCAGAGCCTTATCGAAGAACAATCCCTGAAAGGGTCGTGCCCTTTTCTTTATACGTGGGATGGCGAAAAATATGTTTTTGTCAAAGACATTATGTGGCGGAGCGCTCTTGGCATGCCACTGGGTATTATGGGAGGAGATAAAACAATGAAATATGCCAGTCCTGCGCCCTCTGTGGATTACATTAAAGTTCCTGGTGAATTATTAAAACCACAGGATGGGAAATATAAAATACAGGTTACAGGCGAGCTGTGGGAGACCATCTATTCTGACCAGATCCAACTTATTGCACTCGACCACCCGGACTCAATTGAGGTTTTCGTAGACGAGCGGTTTATGCCCTCTCCTACCCCGGGGTTCAAACTTTTCCAGGTAGGGGAGAAACACCTCCCTGTATCTGCAACCAACAAGAGGGGCGACAACCTTCTTCCGTTTATTTCCCAAAAGGATGATAACTACATCTCTATTTTAAAACCTACGGAATATCAGGGGGTCACAGAACTAACCGACCTGGTTTTAAACCTGGGGGAAATTGACAGTTCTAAAAACTTAACCCTTTTCCTGAATGGCTGGATATTCCCGTCTGATGCGAGTATAAATGCATCCATTGCACAATCGGGCAGGATAAAATTAGTCCCGCCCTACATTCAGGCAATAAATAAAGAAGGCGAATGGGAAACAATCATTGATAACCTCAGCTTCCCCATGGGAAAAGATAAAACTATTGTGGTTGACCTTTCAGGAAAAATACCTGCTTCAGATACACGAATACGAATACGTACCAATATGGAAATCTATTGGGATTATATATTTTATTCGAACGGTAATCCATCGGCACCCATCCATGCAAATATATTAGACCCATGCTACGCCGACCTGCATTACAGAGGATTCTCACGCACTTATCGTAAAGGTGGCAGGTATGGGCCTCATTGGTTCGATTATGATAGTGTTTCAACCGGACAAAAATGGAGAGACCTGTTGGGTAACTATACACGTTACGGCGATGTATTGCCCCTGCTTACAGCAGCAGACGATAAATACATTATTAAAAATGCAGGAGATGAAACATCCATTGAGTTTGATGCCGGAAGTTTACCTGAATTACCAAAAGGATGGAAAAGGGACTTTTTGATCCACAGCGTGGGTTGGGTAAAAGACGGGGATATGAATACTGCCACCGGGAAAACAGTATTGCCTTTGCCATTTCACAGTATGAGTCGTTATCCATACAGCTCCGATGAGTCTTACCCTTCTGACCGTGAGCATCAGGATTATTTGAAAGAGTACAACACCCGGACGGAAAGTTACCACTGATAATTTCCGCATGGCCATTAGTGGTACAAAACAGAATTTAAAATAAAACTTTACTTATAAGATTGTTTAGATTTTATGTTTTTCAATCTGCCTGGGATGTTGCCGCCTGCCGTAATAGCTGAAAGAATTGCAGGCCTCCGTTATTTACAGCAACGACTATATAATGTTTCCCCATTACCTCGATAGTGCGTACCCTCCTGGCATCTCCTTTTATTACAAGGCCGCTTCCTACCGGCATCAAAACATTATATTCATGGGCTTTCCCACCCAATAAACACCATCCATAACTGGCATCATAACGGCCGAAAGAGGGCCTTACAGCATAATCATTACCTACCAGGACGAGATCCATCATTCCATCCAGGTCAAAATCACGAACCAGTATATCGCGAACCGGGGAAAACTGGGCCATTTTGGGAAGTTCAGCAGTTTCAAAAGTCCCATCTCCATTGTTCAGGAACAGGCAACTTTTTAACAATACTGCCTTTTTTAAAATGGATTGGTTCAAAATATCCTTACCAAATATATCCGTTGCTGTCTTCCCTCCAAAATCAGAATAATTTGGGTACTTTTTCTTTAAGCCGGTTATCTGACTGGCCAGCTGATCTAAAGAAGCTAGAAGCTACAGGATAACTGATACCATTTTGATAGGAACAGATCACCTGGTCAAACGACCCACTATTATCAAAATCATTTAAATACATCACTACCGGTTCTTTTGTTGAAGCCTTTAGCAACGAATTCAGCCCCAGGTTGCCCCCTATTAAATCCAAATCTCCATCCCGGTCAACATCAGCTACCTGTATGCAGTTCCACCATCCCGATGTTTCATCCAGTCCGGCATCACCGGTTACATCAGTAAAATGCCCCTTTTCATTCCTATATATACATACCTTCATCCATTCGCCTACTAATACCAAATCCTGGTCGCCATCCCGGTCATAATCTATCCAGCTTGCATCAGTAACCATACCGGCATTTTTTAGCCCTTTGGCCCTATCGTCCGTAGCATCCTTAAAAATGCCATGCCCACTGTTTTCAAGTAAAAACTGGCCGGGCGGCCATCCATAGGCACCCGGTACAGACCTTGAGCCCACAAACAGGTCCAGGTCGCCATCGCCGTCAAAATCGCCCGGCCGCACACAGGACCCGTTATAAGCCATAAAAGGCAATGCCCCTTTTGCACACTTATTAAACCCTCCTTCCCCATCGTTTATAAGCAACCTATCAGCCAGCAAAGGATTTCCAATGGCTGCCTCATTGCCTCCCCGTACAATATACAGGTCGGAGTCGCCATCGCCATCTGCATCAAACAAGGCAGCATCTATATCTTCGGTATAGCGTTCCTTTATAAAAACAGGCATGTCCAGTGCCTTGAAAGTTCCGTCATTTTGTTGAATGAACATCATGGCTGCCTGCCCTTTCGCACCCCCCACGAACAAATCGTCCAATCCATCGCCATTTACATCACCAACAGCCAGAGGAGGGCCCTCAGCAGACAGGCTATGGGGAATCAGGTGTTCCTGTTTAAAATCTGTATAAGCATCTTCTTTATGCCTGTACTGCAGCCCGGGAAGCAGGGTTGGCGCAAACAACTTCCTTTTTTCCTGCCCCCGATAATTTTTCCTTACAGGTTTCACCGCATTTCTCACCTCCAGAGTGATCTTTTTATCAACCCCGACATCTTTTATTATTTGTTCCGACTGGCCCGGCCAACGTACAACCATTGAATCAACCACTTTTACCGCTTTTACCGGCCCCAACCCAAAATGTAATACATCGGAAGTGGCAGACATAAACCCTCTGGTAGCAAATTGCTCAACAACCTGTTTTTGCCCTTTATAATACAAGGTAACACGTGCCCCTACCCCCCGGGTGTTCAAACCGCCCCCTTTAAGTACTACAGATAAAAAATGGTTGCCCAACTGCGCTGCAACATTATTCCTGTAAATAAATGCAGGGGCATTGATGTTGTTGACAATAAGGTCCAGGTCGCCATCATTATCCAGGTCAGCATAGGTAGACCCATTGGAATACGACCGGGTGTCGAAACCCCATTCTTTTGCCATATTCGAGAATGTGAGGTCGCCGTTATTTTTATAGATATAATTGATATTCGGAGGGCATCTTCTCGTATAACACCTGATCAGGGACACCGCTATTATCCTGTGCCGGGAAATACCTGTTCCCTCCTGTTAAAAATTTGACATAATCCAAATCATTGGCTCTCCGGTATATTCCATTAGTAATAAAAATATCTTTCCATCCGTCATTATCCACATCGCAAAACAGAGGCGACCAGCTCCAGTCGGTGGCGTAAACCCCGGCCAAGCGCCCAATTTCACTAAACATCCCCCCACCTAAATTGAGTTGCAGGGTATTACGGACAAACTGGTAATAATAACCGTATTTTAATTTTAATTGAAAAAGTTCATAATCATCTTCCCCCCCCGATTGTTTCCGAATTCCTTCCTCATCAGGCAACATATCTAAAACCATCACATCCAATAGCCCATCGTTGTTGAAATCCCCAACATCGTTACCCATGGATGACCTGCTTGTATGCGCTAACATTTTTGTTAATTGCTCCGAAAAAGTACCATTCCCACTATTGATATACAGGTAGTCGTTTTCGTGGAAATCATTCGATACATAAATATCGGGGAATCCATCGTTGTTGATGTCACATATATTTACTCCCAGGCCATAACCAATCTGACTGCTGTAGATACCAGCCTGGCCGGTAATATCGCGAAAGAAACGCCTTCCACCTACCTCATCATTCCTATACAACCTGTCGCCTGCACGCACATCCTTATCAAGTCGCAAAGCAACCCCGCCATAACTGCGTGAAGTATGTATCGAATGGTTTAGCAGGTACATATCCAGGTCTCCATCCAGGTCGTAATCAAAAAAAGCTGCCTGGGTCGAAAACCCCTGGAAATCCAGTCCGTACTTATGAGCTTCCTCTTTAAATGTAAGGTTACCCTGATTAATGAACAACTGATTCCTTCCCTGCAATCCCTTATAATTCCCTACATGGCAAACATAAATATCCAACAACCCATCCCCATCCACATCTGCCATAGTAACACCGGTTGCCCAGTTACCCTCTCCTGCCACCCCGGCTTTTTCTGTGATGTCCTCAAAATTAAGGTTTCCTCTGTTCAGGTATAATTTATTGGGAAGTTGATTAGAAGTAAAGTACAAGTCTATCAGCCCATCGTTATTGATATCTCCTGCGGCAACCCCTGCCCCATTATTAAAGTAAAGGTATTCAATGATATTAAACTCCTCGGTTTCTGTTAATTTGTTGATGAAATCAATGTGGGTATGGGAAAGGGGCATAAGCGTAAATAAAGACTCTCTCTCTTTCCCTCCCGGGCTGCAGGAAAAAACAAATATAAGTAGAAATAGATGTGGAAGATAAAATAAACTCCTCATAAATATAAATCAAGATTATAATTCTGCCTGCTAGTTATTTTTAAGGTGCTACCAGTGTCAATAACGCATAAAAAGTCTTTTTTTAATTACCATCGCTCACCCTTAAATCCCCTAAAGGGAACAGCCCCGGAGCGAAGGGTCTCCTCTCTGGGGGCCAGGGGTACCGAGGGGACGCGACATAGTTTACTTGACTTGACACCAGCAAATAATTATTCGTTAACCAGTGTACTATATTCGATTCCTCATTTGCTTAATACTTTAAAAACCTGTAACGGCCCATTACTGCGTGAGGCCACCACTATCTCCCCGGCTGTGGTTTTGACTTCCATGATACCCCTGATTTCCCCATTAAGGTGAAACCCCGATAATTTCGGTGGGATATTACGGAAACCTCCCCGGCCATCCCCCAATAAAAATGAACCATAACTGGCATCGTAGCGCCCTACCTCCGGCTTAACATTGTACAGGTTCCCGCCAAGCAAAATATCAAGATTCCCGTCACCATTATAATCGGCAACATCTGCCGCAAAAACCGGTGAAAACTGAACCTCAACGGGTAAAGATTTTCTTGTAAACTGGCCTGACCCATTATTTATAAACAGGGAGGTTTCCAAAACATTTGCATCCAAATGAATAGAACTCTTTAATTGCTCCGGCGGAAATATATCTGTTATCTGCTGGCATTTATACATTTCATATTTCTTATATTTCCTTCCCAACCCAGGCAACTGCCTTATTAAATCATGCTTTAAAGCCAGTGGATAAGATGAATCGCCATCATAAACACATATTATTTGTTCTACTGAACCATTCAGGTCAAAATCATTCACATACATACTGACAGGTTTTTCTGCGGATGCCTTAAATCTTGAGTTTAAGCCGTGATTCCCAGCGATAAAATCCACATCCCCGTCTTTATCAAAATCTCCGGAAGCCAGGCAATTCCACCAACCCTGTGTTTTGCCTGCCCCAAAAGCGTCCTTTTTTTCTTTAAATACCCCTTTTTCATTAATGAATATTTTCAAAGGCATCCAGTCTCCGGCAATAATCATATCTTTATCCCCGTCTCCGTCAACGTCTTCCCACAACATATCGCGGATCATACCAATATCCTGTAATTCAGGGGCTATTTGAGATGTTACATTGGTAAAATTCCCTTTGCCGTCATTCTCCAGTAAATAACCATTTACCGGGACTCCGTACAAAAATGGCTTAAGGCGGATACCGACAAACAATTCCACCACCCCATCGTTATCAAAGTCTTCCGCACGTACACAGGAGGTGTTTTCATACTTCCCCGCAGGTAATATTTGCCCGGATTTAACAAAGTGCCCTTTGCCATTGTTTATGTACAGACGGTCGCTTAACGCTGATGAACTTGAGGGGAATTCATTGCCTCCACTAGCCACGTATAAATCCAGGTCGCCATCCTGGTCTGCATCGAACATGGCACAATCAATGTCTTCAGAAATTTTATCCGCCTCAAACAACGGTTTTTCGACCGGTACAAATGCACCATTCTTAAGCTGTATCATCAATGCGCCGGGCTGTCCTTTGGCTCCTCCTACATAAATATCGTCCAACCCATCCCCATTAACATCGCCTTTGCACATACGCGGCCCTTCGGTGGACATCATGTGATAGATTAACCGTTCCCGCTTAAAATCATCAAAATCATCTTCTTTATGAAGGAAATTTATTCTGCCCTCCGCACTAATATCTTCAAAGAAATCATTTTGGGAGCCTAAAGAATCGACCATCTGCAACGACATTGTAAGAGCATCTTTTTGATATAAAGTCAAAGTCTGATTTGTTTGCACATCTGTCATTACCGTTACCCGGCCATCCGGCCATTCAACAATAAGGGAATCTACCATTGTTAAAGGACCCAGTCCCAGGTTAGGGCGGGAATCTACCGTTGATTTAAATCCGCGCACCGGCATTTGTTCCAGATAAAAAGATTTACCTTTATGTTTAACCGTTATTTTAGTACCAATGGCATCAGTATTTCCATGCTCACCCTTTATTATTACCTTTAAAAAATGATTTTCCGGCAATTGATTGCTGGTTTCATTGCGGTAAATAAACATGGGCATATTTACATTGTTTACAACCAGGTCTAAATCACCATCATTATCTAAATCTCCATAAGCAGACCCGTTTGAGAAACTTGGGGTATCAAGCCCCCAGGGAGTTGCCATGTTTTGAAACCTGTAGCCTCCCATATTTTTAAAGGCATAACTGGGTATCTTAACCGAGGGGATAGCATCAATCAAGGTTTTGTAATCTACTTTTTTTCCTGATACAATAGACATAGCCATATCCCTATTTGAGAAATATTCTATATAGTCCTGGTCGGTCAGGTCTTTGTAAATACCATTAGCCACAAAAAGATCTTTCAAACCATCATTGTCAAGGTCAAGGATCAGAGCTCCCCATGACCAGTCGGTAGCATATACGCCAGCCAGCCTGCCAATTTCGCTAAACGTGCCGTCAGCATTGTTTAATTGGAGCATATTGCGTGTAAACTGCTGGTGGTAACCATTTTTCACATTAGAACTGTAATTGTCCCAGCTATCAAAGGTTGTTTTTGTTTTCAAACGGTCGTCATGCTCAGGAATCATATCAGTTGAAAATATCTCAGGGAAGCGGTCGTTATTAATATCGGCCATATCGGCTCCCATGGAGGCTGCAGAAACGCACGGCATCATATCCGTGAGTGCCTCCTTAAATGTGCCATCGTGATTATTGAGATAAATATAATCCCTTTCAAAAAAATCATTAGAGACATAAATATCCATCCAGCCATCCTGGTCAATATCGCCAACGGTAACACCAAGCCCAAATCCAATCACACTCCCATAAATGCCCGCCTGGGCACTAACATCCGTAAATTTATTACTATCATTCCTAAAAAGCTTATCCCCACCAATAGAATCACGTATAAAACGCTGGTTCTCCTTAAGGTTAAAACTGCCAATAGCCCTGAAAGAATTATTTAACAAATACAAATCAAGGTCTCCGTCTTTGTCGTAATCAAAAAATGCCCCATGCGTAGAATAGCCATTATCTCCTATACCATAGTCCTTTGCCTTTTCCGAGAATGTAAGGTCCCCGTTATTAATATATAATTCATTGTGACGTTCATCACCTTCAACATTCCCGGAGTTGCAAACATATATATCTAGCCACCCGTCACCATTGACATCGGCAAAGCTGACTCCTGTTGACCATTGCCCTTTGCCAGTAATACCTGCCCGAAGGGATATATCTTCAAACTCAAAATCCCCCTTATTTAAATAGAGTACATTCGGGCCCATATTTGAGGTCATAAATATATCGATGAGGCCATCGTTATTCACATCCCCTAAGCCCACGCCTCCTCCATTATAAAAGTTACGGTAGGTATATATGTTAAACTTGTTTTTTAGTTGTTTGTCGTAATCCAGATGATTAACGAAATCTGCATGTGTAACAGAAGCAGGCATAAGTGTAAACAAATGTTTTCCCTGCTGCTCTCCTGCCTTTTTACCACAACTATATATAAATAGTGGCATCAACAACCATATAACCCTGATTAAAGTCCTATTTAGAAGCATTCTTTTTTTCTAATTCTTTGGTGATCTCTTCCTGGATTATGCCTGCTTTTGAGGTAGGGCTGTCTAGTTCCTTTTTTACTAGCATGTCTGTAAAAACTGCCCATACGTGTGAGTCATCCTCTTTAAATATAGTGATTCGCCGGTTTCCGTCAATTTTCACATAGGCTTTCCCATATTTAGGGTGAGATACTACTATAAAGCCATCGCCATAAATCTTCTTATACCATTTTAATATATCTTTTTCGAGATTATCAGCTGAGAGTTTCTTATTCCATGGCGTCCATCCGTTATACATAAACCGTACCGGCATTTCATAAATTTTATGCTGGAAGAATTCAGGATAATAATACATTGTAGCCGGATATTTTAATTCGTTTTTCAATTTATATTCAACCGTTGTGTTATTCGGACCTTGTTTGATCAGCCCACTCCGGTTCAGTTTCCAACAATGGGTATAAAAATCCAATTGTGGCATCCCGAGGTATAATCCCATAAACAGGGAATCTTGCCTCACACCACTTGCAAGTTCTTGCTTCAACCGGCGCTCATATTTGGCTCTTGGGGAACATCCGAAAAGGACAGACCCGAAAATCAAGAGCAGCAAAAGCCAAAGATTTTTTGTTCTCATCTTTATAAAGTTTTGTTTTTTATTTTCATTATTCCCCTTCTTCTCATAAACCTGATTGTTTCTTTGCACCTGCTTATGCTGTTCTAATGTTTATCAAAATTTATAAAACTGTAAAGTATCATTATTTCTTACAACTACAATTATCCGGGTTCCATTAATATTCAGTATCTCCAAATCGCGCATTTCCCCTTTGGTGAAAAACCCGGAAACCGAAGGATAAACCGCCTGCCATGTACCACCTGCGGCTCCCCGCAGGAAAAGGCCATAACTGGCATCATAAATCCCTGTCTCCGGCTTAGCCCTATACTGGTTCCCTCCGATGATAATATCACACCTCCCATCCTGGTCAAAATCGTCAGCAAGTATTGCATAAACCGGTGAAAACTGGGCTTCCACAGGAAGGGGATTCAGGTTAAACACCCCCTGCCCCGTATTGATCATTACACAACTCTCCATGGTACGTGCATTCAATTTAATTGCCCGCTGTAACACTTCGTCTGAAAAAATATCATGAATACCCTGATCTTTGTAATCCTCAAACTTCTTATATTTTCTTGCCAGGGAAGGGATTTGCTTTACCAGGTCATCTTTCATCACCACAGGGTATGATTTATCCCCATTGTAAGCACAGATGACCTGCTCAACGCTTCCATTCATATCAAAGTCATTCACATACATGGTTACCGGCTGCTTCTCAGAAGCCTTAAAATAAGAATTTAATCCATGATTGCCTAATACAAAATCCACATTCCCGTCTCCATTTAAATCTTTAGCAATAATTACATGCCACCAACCTTCAGTATTCGCCAGCCCAAACTTTTCGGATTGGTCTGTAAATTTCCCCTGATCGTTTACAAATATTTTTACCGGCATCCAGTCGCCAACGACCACCATGTCTGAATCCCCATCATTATCTATATCTGCCCAGGCCATATCTGTAATCATGCCGACCTGTGAAAGCCCGGGAGCTCTTTCCCCTGATACGTTTGAGAAATTGCCATGCCCGTCATTTTCCAACAGGTAACCATTTACCGGTACGCCATAAGAAAATGGATACAGGCGGGTTCCAACGAACAGGTCTGTATCGCCATCTTTATCGAAATCTGCCGGCTCCACACAAGAACTGCTCTCATATTTAGCTACCGGCAGCATTTGCTGAGACTTTGAGAATACCCCCTTCCCGTTATTAAAATACATCCGGTCGCGTAAGGCAGAGGAACTTTGTGGGAATTCATTCCCGCCACTGGTAACATACAGGTCAAGGTCGCCATCACTATCGGCATCAAAAAATGCACAATCAGTATCTTCCGAGATACGATCCGCATCAAATAAACGCACATTTGTTTTTTTGAAATACCCATGGCCATCCTGGACAAACAGAGCTCCCGGATAACCCTTCGCACCACAAATATAAAGGTCGTCCCGGTGGTCGCCGTTTACATCGCCCACTGCGATATGAGGCCCCTCATTCGACAACATCTGAAAAATCAGCCTGTCGCGTTTAAAATCCACAAAATCGTTTTCCTTATGTATAAATCCAAGCCCTTTGATTTGGTCCGTTTTTTGAAAAACAGGCGGAATCTGTTTCTCCGGGGCAGGTACATGTTTCCCAGTTAGTTTTTCTTCGTCCAGGGCCAAAAATTGATTTACTGCTACATCATAGTTTACCGTATACTTCCCATCGGGCCAGTTGACAGTCAGGGAATCGATGCCCTGTGAAGCTCCAAGCCCAAAATGAAGCCGGTTATCGACACTGGATTTAAACCCCCGCATAGGCATAAGCTCCTGATAACTTGTTTTCCCGCCAAAGTAGAGTGTGACCCCCGCCCCGATGGCTGCGGTATTTTTCCCAGCTCCTTTCAAACCAACAAGAAAATTTGTTTCCGGGTTCTCCTGTGTTTCATTCCTATAAATAAAAGGAGGCATGTTCACATTGTTTACAACCAGGTCTAAATCGCCATCATTATCAAGGTCGCCATAGGCGGCACCATTTGAAAATGAGGGGGTACTCAAACCCCATAAACCTGATAAGTTGGTAAAGGTGAGGCCTCCATTATTATGAAAAGCATAGTTAGAAATTTTTTCTGAAGGGATTTTATCAATAATTGTTAAAATGGCTTTTTCTTTTGTTTGAATCATCGACCGCATGATAGCCGGATTTGAATAAAAATCCAGATAATCGCGATCCAGTAAATCTTTAAAGATACCATTGGCAACAAAGATATCTTTCCATCCATCATTGTCAATATCCATAATCAGGGCACCCCAACTCCAATCGGTACTACTGACATTACTCAGCCTTCCAATCTCGCTGAACGAACCGTTCCTGTTATTCAGTTGAAGTACATTCCTGGTAAATTGACGGTAATAACCATTTTTTAGTTTATTTTGATAGGTTTCCCAACTTTCAAACAATGCTTTTGTTTTCCGCCGGGAATTTCCTTCAGGAGTCATCTCCGTCACAAAAATATCCGGGTAAGTATCATTATTGATATCTGCCACATCTGCCCCCATAGCCCCTAAACTTATCTCACGTAATTGATCTACAAGTGATTCGGTAAAGGTTCCGTCCTTATTATTAATATAAAGGTAATCACGTTCAAAAAAATCATTCGACACATAAATATCCAACCACCCATCGCGGTTTATATCTCCGACACTTACACCAAGGCCAAAGCCTATCTTACTTCCATATATACCCGCTTCCTCACTGACATCAATAAAATGGCCTCCATCGTTCCTGTACAGTTTATTACCCCCCAGGGTATCGCGTATTTCCCGTTGCCCGGGTTTAATATCATATTTGGTTACCGATTGAAAAGAGTTGTTCAGGAGGTAACAATCCAGGTCTCCATCCCTGTCATAATCAAAAAATGATGCGTGAGTTGACAGTCCGATATCTGCAATCCCATATTCAGCAGCTTTTTCAGAGAAGGTCAGGTCTCCGTTATTAATAAATAATTCATTGTAACGATGCCCACGTTGCGGATCTCCGGATTTACACACGTAAATATCCAGCCATCCGTCACCATTCACATCAGCAATACTTACGCCTGTTGACCATACATTATGACAAGCCACTCCTGCGTGCTCTGTAACATCTTCAAAGACAAAATTACCTTTATTGATGTACAGCTTGTTATCAACAATATTGCCACAAAAATATATATCGGGCAAGCCGTCATTATTAAAGTCGCCCAGGCCTACTCCTGCACCATTATAAAAATTCCTGTATGTATAGGTATTGTATTCTTCTGTATATTCCACCTGGTTTACGAAACCAATATTGGATTGTTTCTCATTGAGGAGTGAAAACAATGGGGGCTGCACCAAATCATGACGGTCCGTCTCACATGACGGCAATAAGTTGAATATCAGGAATATAGACACAACTACCCAACATTTATTATAACCCATAGAGTGCAGTAAAGAATTTAACTATTGCAAATTCTACAAATAAATAATTTATTGACCTTAAAATAGAAAGCAAGCAATTATGATTATTGCCTGCTTTCTATAAATATTTTAACTATAAACTACTGTTAGTAACCCGGGTTTTGTGATAGATTCGGGTTAGCAGATAATTTATCTCTGTGAATCGGGAACAGGGTGGTATATGGATCCTCAACAAGGATATCACCCGGATTATAGAACGGAAGTGCCCATTTGGCAACGTCAGTAAAGAATCCCCAACGGATCAAATCCTGCCGCCTGTGGTTCTCTGCAAACATCTCACGCCCTATTTCATTAAATAATTCCCCACCGGGTACAATCCCGCCATCCATATCATAACTCAATGCACCATCTAAAGAAGTCAGGTCCGGCACGCCTGCACGGCTTCTTATCTGGTTAACCAGAATTAAAGCCTCGGCATCTTGTCCCTTGCGCCATAGTGCTTCTGCTTTCATCAACAATACATCGGCATAACGGAATACAGCATAATCGTTACTCATGTTATTGGGCATACTTCCTATGCCTATTTCCCATTTACCAATTCTCACGCCCGCCTGGCGATATGCCTGGGGACCCAATTCATTGATCTGAGGCTGTCCTGAACCCATATTACCAAAATTAAGAGGGGCGCCATCAGGGTCACCAAGCAGAGGTACAGGTTGGCGATCAGGTTGAGGAGTCTCAAATCCATCGTCCATAACATAACCTCCACCCAATTTATATTGGTATCCTGCAATAAAGTTACCTCGTTTGGTTGCAGGGCCGCTAGTTGTCCCTACATCCCCTTTTCGCACATCGGCATCATCATAAGAGTTATAAAATTCTTCCAGTGTACAGAAGCCATTCCATGGCTGGGCAGTAAGGTCATAGGTCTGCTGGCTACCATAGTGCAGCGTCCTGACAGCGAGATTAAATCCCTTGTAAAAGACCTGGTCGTACGGAATAGCGAAGATAAATTCTTTCGAGCTGGAATTTTCCACATTAAAATTGGCAAAATAATTACTTTCCAAAGAATATTTGCCTGAATTGATTACCTCATCACAAGCAGCAATCACTTTGTCCCACTGTGTTGTGCCGGAATAAACGCCTGCATTCAGGTATAACTTAGCCAACAATGTCTGCCCGGCATAATAATTCATACGTCCGTAAGTAGTCCCATCTACAGCTTTTGACATCTTTGGCACGGCAGTTTCCAGATTGCTGACAATAGCCGCATAGACATCTGCTCTTGGGACTGTAGGAGGTGAAGCATCGGCACCGGCAAAATCGAGTACGAGTACAAGGGGTACATTGCCATATAAATCGATCAATTGCCAGTAAAAGAAACCTCGTACTGCTTCCAATTCTGCAATATAAGCATCTGCTACGGACTGTTCTACCTGCCCACTTTCTATAAGGGTCTGAAACTGATAAATCAGCCTGTTGGCTGTATTTACACCACCAAAACCAAAATTCCATCCACCACCTGTATAGCCGTCTTCTTCTGTCCAGGAATGCAAATGAAGCCTTCTCCACACTCCACCATCATCCCAGTCCTGCCCCCTGGTGGGAACTACCATTTCGTCAGTACTAACATCCTGTAAGGAAACCTGAAGCAAAATTTCTGAATTGCGTATATGCAGCACCCAACGCCGAAACATTCTCTTCATCTGTATTGAAGAAATTGTCCGGTGTAACCTCACCAAACAGCTCTTCATCCAGATTGGTACATGACTGAAAAGGAATGACTGAAAAGGAGCCACGATCAATGCAAACAGGATTAGAAATAGTGATTTTTTCATTATATTTCTTTCTTTAGTTTTCATATTATATTCTTTTTTCAGGATTATAAACCAACTTTTACACCAAAAGATACCGATCTGGTCCTAAACCATGTATTTCTTCTGTCGACACCGGGTATAAGCGGATTCCCTCCATCTGAATATCTTGGATTCGGATCCACACCCTGATAACCGGTAATATAGAATAAATTGTTACCTGCAATATACAACCGTAAGTTTCTGAATCCAGATTTTTCTGACAAAGTGAAGTTATAACCTATACTCATGTTATCAAGAGAAACAAAAGAAGCATTCTCAACATGATAACTTGACAAAACACCTGAAGAGTTATTCAAGAGCGTACCTGTTGTTGCGTTTCTCAAATCTGCTGCCGTTTTAGGCAGGTTATAAGACCCGATCATGTTAGGTACTTCATAAAATCCGCGATAGGTATTAATAAGGTCATGCCCTAATACACCACGGAAAAAGATACTCATATCCCAGTTCTTGTAAGTAAAGTCATTGCCAAATCCAAATTGAAAGTCTGGCAAACCGTTTCCAACTACCTGCCTGTCACTGGGGTCTATGGTATTATCCCCGTTTATATCTTCAAAAATCAGGTTGCCGTCTGGATCAATTTCTTTGAACACTAATGCCCACAACTGGCCGAACGGCTTACCTTCCTCTGCCCTTACCAGTGGCACGCCACTTTGACCGGGAGCACCCATGGCACCCAGGTCGCGTATTCCATAAGAAAGTTCTGCACCATTATACTCCCCGGAAAGGGAAACCAGTGTATTTTCAAGACTGTAAGAAGGGGTAAAAGTCAAGCTATAGGAAAAATCTGTTTTCCTAACGGCATTCCAGGAAAGTGATAATTCCAGTCCGCTGCTTTTTATATTCCCCAGGTTCAGCCATGCTATATTATAGAGGTTTGGAGGAACCGGTACTTCATACTGGAATAATAAATCTGTTGTTGTCCTTGTATAATAGTCGAAAGAACCATACAGCCTGGATTTAAAGAATGAAAAATCAACCCCGATATCTATTTCACCTTTCTTTTCCCAGCGCAGGTCCGTATTAGCATTGCTTACCGGCCCATAACCTGGTACAAAAGTCCCATTATAGAAGAAATTGCCCTGAGGGCCAAAACGAAGCAACGAAAGGTAATTTTGTGACGGCTGGTTTCCTGTCAAACCATAATTAGCACGTAATTTAAGGTTGTCAATATAATCAGCATCTATAAAACTGGCTAAATCTACCCCACCACCAATGGCCGGGAACAAACCCCATTTGTTGTCTGCACCAAACCGGGACGACCCTTCGTATCTGGCACTGGCCGTCATAAAGAATACATCATTGACATTCATATTAACACGGCCAAAGAATGCTACCAGTTTGGATGAATTTTTATAACTTC
>JAADGO010000229.1 GCA_013152355.1 Chlorobiota bacterium | reverse complement strand
TAGGCACTACAAAGAACCCTTTATGGTTTTCCCCCCACGCATGGTTTACATACTCAAACTGGAAAATAATATCTGTGCCATTTTGCCCGACTATAACAGCATCCTCGCAAGAGGAGAAAGTAAGTGTAATGGCCAAAAAGAGTAATACTGCAAAAGATTTAATTGTTTTCATGGCTTTAATAACTTTAGTTCATTCCTAACTCTAGGCACTCCTAACTTTAGTTCACTCTAAGTACTGATTAAATATAGTTTCCATTTAGCCCGAATATTCCGGCAATGCCACCTTCCCTATGAAAAGGATTGCACCTGTATCTTTTTCAGTGATGGCAAACAGGAAAGGCTTGTTGACAATGAACGGTATTTTTTGCGGCTCGTTGCCAACCGAAGTGAGTTCAATAGCAACTATTGTTACCGCAGCAGCTTCAGTCCCTTCTTCGTTCACTCAACAAAGGTTTTATGTTTTACGTAGTCGATCGACAACCCTCCCGATTTACTGATCCCGGTAAAGTCGGCCGATCCGCTGAAAGCTACGCCCATCCCCATATCAGACAAGACATCGTTCAGTTTTATCTCATATTTGAATTTAAATTTCGGTAATTTAATGTCGACACTGTTTGTTTGCCGGAAACCATCCATCCAGGCCTTCCAGTTAGCTTTATTAAGCTGTTCAATAATATTATTAACTGTTTTACCCTCTTCGGGAAGGAAAACGTACATATTGTAATTGCCTTTGCCATAAGGCAGCCTGATGGCTTTAAAAAGGCTGTTGGACAAATAATCCAATGTGTCCAGCCTACACATCATTTCCACATCTTTTGCCTCGCCATTTTCAAGGTAAAAAGGGTACTCAACCGTACTTTCACTATTGAATTCTTTTTGCCATATACCTTTAAAATAGACTGCATTTAGCAGGAACATCACCTGGTCGGCAGAAATCCCATCAAGTATCCGGGTGATTTTATCGTGTGTTTTATCAGCCACCCAGTCATTAATAACATCTACCGAACCGGGGGCACTGAAGTCTAACGGGGAAACCGCCGCATCATAGTAATTTTGGTTTATGGAAATAAAAGCGGGTTCGACAGTAAAATCATCGCGGTAATAAATAGCATTTGCAATTTCCAGCAATACCTTCTTATCCAACGACTTTAAAGCCTCAACCAGGGTTTTGTATGATTCATTTATATCATCGGCCGACAGGCCATACAATCTCAAGGCCCGCTCCATGGCCGCTTTGGTTTCGCCATTTGCTCCATTGTAGGTCATTGCCAGTGCCAGCGAAACGCTTAGCGGCGAAACCATGATATTGCCGGCTTCTTTTTCGTAAGCAACAACCTTCTGAAAAAGCTCTAACCCGAATTCATTGCCGTTTTCAACCAGCTTTGCCGCTTTATCGGTTAAATTGATCTCCCTGTCTATATCCTCACTGTTCAGGTTACACCCGGAAATAAAGGACAATGAAATGAAGAATATAAAAAGTTTTGCTTTCATGGTACTAAATGTTTCTTTCTAAGATGAAGCTACCGGGGAAATGGTTGCGTCAAATAAATCTTTTTTTTACACGCAACCATTTTGTTTATTACCCCATCTAACGGTAAAGCACGAAATAACAGAAGAATAGCATTTGAAAAGAAGCCATTGTTGTAAAGTGATAGTATCAGTATTATTCTTTATTTTTGAGTGATCAATACAGAGCCAGATTTGGAAGACCTTAAAAATATAGTTAAGGGATGTGCTTCGGGAGATTCGAATGCACAGGAAAAGTTGTACAATATGTTTGCTTCGAAAATGTTCGGAGTATGCCTGAGGTATGCAAAAGACAGTATGGAGGCTGAAGACAATCTTCAGGAAGGATTTATAAAGGTCTTTACAAATATTAAAAACTTCAGGCACGATGGTTCTTTGGAAGGCTGGGTGCGCAGGATCATGGTGAATGTATCATTGGAAAAATACCGAAAACAGCATCTTACCTATCCGGTTGAAGACATTAGCGTGTACGATGGGCAGGCTCTTACAGAAGAAGCCCTGGACAAAAGCTCACTAGAAGATTTATTCCATCTGATTCAGCAATTGCCTCCCCGGTACAAGATGGTTTTTAACCTGTACGTAATGGAAGGGCTTAACCATCGCGAGATTAGTAAAAAGATGGGTATATCAGAGGGGACATCCAAGTCGAACCTGGCACGGGCCAGGGATATTTTGAAGCGTAAAGTACAGGGGCTTCATAGAGAATTAAAAACAAATACGAAATATCCGGTATAAAATATGGAAGACCAGTATTTTGATAAGGTAATCAGGGAAAAAATGGAGGGATTCACCCCCTCACCTCCTGCAAATGCCTTTAGTAATATTAAAGCACAGATGGAGGTAGTTGCTACCCGTAAACGGAGGGCGGTTTTTATCCGCATTGCCATGGCTGCTGCTTTAATTGGCATTGCAATGATTACCGGATGGCTATATACCGAAACAGATAACCAAGGGACTAAGCCGTTGGCAGAAGATAAAACTATACAAAAGGAGGAAGGGGTTGTTACCGAATCGAATAAAAAAGAAAGCACTACTTATAACCCTAAAAAAACAGTTGCCGTCCCTGCCAAAGAAACGATAGTCAAATCAGCCATTTCTGAGGATACCCGGATAAATAATTATGCTGCCCTGCCGGGGATAACAGATGAAAAAGAAGCACCTGGCACTATCAGGGAAAGTATGGGGCAATTAAATTACCTTACTGCCAGGTTAATACAAGTTATCCCATTTGAAGATAGAAGTGAAGCCCTGAGACTGAATACCGTAAAGAAAGGTACATTTTCCACGCCTCTCTCGGAGGACGAGAAAGAGTTAATAGCGATGAATACATCGGCAAATAGAAAAAATGATATGCCGGCGAATAGCTGGAAAGTAGGTATCCAGTTAGCACCGGGATATTCTTCAAATACCTCCAGCCACTCAGAATATTATGCCCAAAATATGGCTTATTCAGGCTCGCCAGGGAAAACTAATATGGGGGCAGGGTTTTCAATTGCTTATAAAGCAAATAAAAAGTGGAGTATTAAAAGTGGCTTATATTACTCTCAGAATGGGCAGGACTCAAAAAATTCGAGGGCTGTTTCCGGGCAGGGTTCAAATTTGTTTTTTACACAAGCACCAGCCGATAAAGAAATTTTCAATACGGCAGTCAACTTTTCCGGGGGCCAAATGACTATGAACAGTAAAGCCGGGATAATTGAATTTACAGGTACTCCGCAGAATACCGAATTATTAACAACCATGGATGGGAAAAGAGCTTATTCGAATACACTTTTAACGCAGGGTGAGTTTTCGCAGATGTTCGACTTTGTTGAGATACCATTGTACCTGAGTTACCAGCTTCTTAAATCAAAAATCGGTATTGAATTATTAGGGGGGATAAGTGCCAATTTCCTTGTGGGTAACAATGTATATATGAATGGGCCTTCGGGAAAAGAAAATATTGGGAGGACAGCCGATATTTCCACATTAAATTATTCAGGCACATTGGGAGCCGGGGTCGAATATGCCCTGGGGGAAAATATTTCATTCTCCGTTGAGCCACGGTTTAGTTATTTCCTGAATTCGATCAACAAAAGAAGTGATGTACGGTACCGCCCTTACCGGATTGGCATTTATATAGGGCTGAACTACGAATTAAACAAAAAGTAACTACGAGACTGTTTAAAATTTGTTTTTGAGAAAGGTTTTTGATGGATTAAGTTCTCAGGCAAGGCAAAATTGACGCGAATAGCACCGCTATTTCGCGAATAGCACCGCTATTTAAGGAAATTTTAACGCTGCATGAGGGCTTAAGGCGTAAAAACAAGCCAAAGGATAAAATTTAAACAGTCTCTACGACTTACCCACAACTTCATACTTGGCCAGGCACTAATATTTTTTCCTTTTCCTGAGGTTCAGTTTTTGCCCTACCACTATCCTTTGCCCGGGGTTTATCCTGTTCAAACGGTATAGCGAATGCAGCCTTATCCCGTACATTTGTGAAATAGAATGCAACGATTCGCCCTGCCTGACTATATGCGTAGGCAAATGTTTCTGAGCCCGCCTTTTTTTAGGCCTGATATAAATAATTTCGTTAGGCTGCGGTTTATAGCCAACATGGTAATCATTGAATTTATATATTTCCCAGTCTTCAAGCCCAAATTCCCGGGCTATAGTTTCAAAAGTGTCTCCGTTGCGTACAACAACCGACCTGATGCCATTCCTTAACTCAACTTTCCTTGTTTGGTATGGGTTTATGAAAAAACCTCCCTCTGCACCCTCTTTTGCAAGTCGAGGCTGTGTGAACCTTGCTATTTCCCTGCCACCTATTTTCTCGTCCAGTAAATTTAGTTTATGTGTTTCTATAATCTTAATCAGCTTTTTATCGTAATCCCTGGCTGTTGCATACCCTGCTTTTTTCAACCCTTTCGCCCACGATTTATAATCGGTTGGTGCATAGTTGAACAAAAATGCATACCGGTAGTTCTCCATCAAAAAGCGGGTATGGTCAATGTACGAATCTTCCACATGGCGGTATTTCCTGAAACACTCGTTATGGTGGTCGTCATCGTAATATACCTTTTTCCCCTTCCACCCTGCTTTGCATTTTATCCCAAAATGATTGTTCGATTTCCTGGAAAGCTCACTATTCCCATCAGCCGACTCGAGGCATGCCTGGGCCATTGTTATACTTGCCGGGATACCGCTTCGTTCCATTTCCCTGATTGCCAGCAACTGGTATTTTAAAATATACTCCTCTCTTGATAATTTTTGTGATAAAGCTATTGTTGAAAAAAACAAGATAATGTGAAGTGCAATAATCAATCTTTTAACCATAATCTCCAGCGTCTGAAATTTTTGCCTAAATATAATCTACTTCCCTTAAAAATTGTACTTTTGATTAAAATAACTTGGTAATGCGAACGAAAGAATTAAGGATTTTGGTATATGAATACGACAATATTGTCGAACTTCCTGAAATAGACCGCATGCTGGTTTTACAGGCGCGGGAAGCTTCAAGAAATGCCTATGCCCCTTACTCAAATTTCAAAGTCGGAGCTGCACTGTTATTAGATAATGGAGAGTCGGTGACCGGGAATAACCAGGAAAACTCTGCTTACCCTTCGGGGATATGTGCCGAGCGGGTGGCACTTTTCTACGCAAATGCCAATTTCCCTGATAATAAGGTTAAAATACTTGCGGTAACAGCCTGCAATAAAAATGGGCTTACAACCGAGCC
>JAADGO010000112.1 GCA_013152355.1 Chlorobiota bacterium | reverse complement strand
TGTAAATACTCAGGCGTAATGGCCTGGCTAAAAGCTGTATGGTGCGCACCTCCTGCATAGATCCAGGCTGCTGCAGCCACTTCCAGGCTTGGTTTTGGCATCCATAAAGCACTGGCTACCGGCAGTTTTGGGAGTTTATGTTCAGGCTTAACAACATTTACTTCATTCACCAGCATACGGAAACGGTTCCCCATATCCATGATAGAAGCATTCAACCCAGGGCCTTCGGGTACGGTAAAAATTAACCTGAGAGGGTCGGCTTTCCCTCCAATCCCTAACGGGTGGATTGACAATAACGGTTTCCCCTCGGCAATACTTTCGCATACTTCAAGCATGTGTGCGCCCAGTACTTTCATCCCTGCCGGGTCGAGATGGTATGTATAGTCTTCCATGAACGAAGTCCCGCCTTTTAGCCCGCTTGCCATCACCTTAACGGCACGTACCAACGCGGAGGTTTTCCAATCGCCTTCGGCACCAAAACCGTAGCCATCGGCCATTAACCGCTGGACAGCAAGCCCCGGAAGTTGCGATAAACCATGTAGGTTTTCAAAAGTAGTTGTGAAAGCTTTAAACCCGCCGTTTTCAAGGAACCCCCTCATCCCCAGTTCAATCCTTGCAGCTTCCAGTAACGACCCCCTTGCATCCCCTCCCTTTCGAATGTTGGGAGAAAGGTTGTACAGGGCCTCATATTCCTGTACCAATTGGCTGATTTGAGAATCGGCCACCTCATTTACAAATTTTACCAGGTCGCCAATCCCGTAACCATATACAGAGTAGCCCATTTTCAGCTGTGCCTCAACTTTATCGCCTTCGGTAACAGCTACTTCGCGCATATTGTCGCCAAAGCGGGCAACTTTCAAATTCTGAGTATCAGCCCAGGCACAAGCTGCCCTTACCCAAATCCCAATTTCCCCCTGTACTTTGGGATCCTGCCAGTAGCCAACAATTACTTTCCTTTCAATTCGCATCCTTGTCAGCATAAAACCGAATTCACGCCCCCCGTGTGCCGACTGGTTCAAATTCATAAAATCCATGTTGATTTCCGGCCAGGGAATGTCGCGGTTAAACTGAGTGTGCAGGTGTACAATTGGTTTTTGTAATATTTTCAGGCCGGCTATCCACATCTTTGCAGGTGAAAAAGTATGCATCCACGTGATCAGTCCAACGCATTTTTCGGTAGAGTTAGCCTCTTTGCACACCCTGTATATATCTTCAGGTGTTGTCACCGTAGGCTTAAAAACAACTTTTACAGGAATAGGAGGGGCATCATTCAGCCCTTCAGCAATTCTTTTTGAATCTGCTGCAACCTGCTTTAATGTTTCTTCGCCGTATAAATACTGGCTTCCTGTTACGAACCAGGCCTCGTATTGGTTTAAATTTAAATCTCCCATTTTATTTCTGTTTTATAGTATAGTCCATTTTAAGAGTACTTTTTACTTTTATTTAGGTAAAAATTTATAACTTCATAATCCTGCCGGGTACTCAATTCGGTTTTTTGTCGGAAAATTGATAATAGTAAGCCCCTTTTCTTGATTCAGATGAATTTTTGATATTGAGCCGTTTCAACAAATTAAAAGACAGAATTTTCTTCCTGAAGTTCCCCGGATCCAACTCTTTCTGATAAATAGCCTCATGCAATTTCCTCAGCTGCATCAGCGTAAACATTTCGGGCAGCATCTCTTTCCCAACCAGTCCATAACCGGCTTTTTGCTGTAGTTTTAGTAATGCCTTGTCAACCATCTCTTTATGGTCGAATACCAATGAAGGTAATTTAGTTATAGGCCACCAGTGAGCCCCGTTTTCCCTCACCAGGTTTTTATCATGCCGGTCGATCCTGATCAGTGCATAATAGGCAATGCTGATTACTCTTGCCTCCGGGTCGCGGCCTGGTTCGGAGAATACCTGTACCTGCTCCATAAATATATCTTTCAATCCGGTTGTTTGTTTTAGGATTCGCCATGCCGCCTGGTCGGAAGATTCCCTTTCCTGGATAAAACCACCCAATAATGACCAACCTCCCTTAGAAGGTTCAAAGCCACGGGGGTATAATAATAACCTGATCTCCTCGTCTTTGTAGCCAAAAATAACGCAGTCGACTGCTACATAGTGCTTTGGATGCTTTTTATAAAGTCCCATAATACATTTTCATCTTCACTGGGCTAAGGTACAAAAGTATTTTGTACTTTTATTAGTTTGGTGTGAAAATATCATTCAATTTATGTTGAATAACATTTGGCAGGCACTTGTAGTAAATAGTAGTTTTTAGAGACCTCCATTACCCAAGCAAAGGGTTTTATTCTTCATCCGCTATTTTTAACGCTTTTGATATTAATTTTGGACTTAACCAAGTTCCTTTTTCTATTTCTTGATAAACTGCAAACGGGACTATAATTTTTCCATAAAGTTCTTTTAATAAATAAAGTTTGCCTATTTTTAATAAAGACAAAATGGGGGTCGTATTGCTTATTATTCTACGCATCTGCTAAATCTGATTCCAATTCGTTCTCAAGTCCTTTATGAAAATATGAAACATTATACTTTTCAAGAAGTTCAAGGAATTCAATACGACTAATATTTAATAATTTTGCCGCAAGCCCAGATGATATTTTATCTAATTCGTATAACTTTATTAGAGATATTGTTTTCATTACAATACAAATACTGGAGGGCAGTCTGAAAATCCGGGAATTATACCTAAAAAACAGGTAGGGGATAAAGTACCGCAACCATTTTTTAGTTAGTGAGGGCTTCACTTAAAGTGAAACCCTCACTTTTAGGCGGGCTTTAACTTATTTTTGTTTTTAAGTCCTTATTCTTGAGCCTTTTGTGGCGAAGAATACTAAATAGGCATAATAAATGAACAAACAGCTGATAGCGATAACAACAGAATTGGTTGCAGTGTGAATAGCACCCATCATTGGAGTTAAAATAGCGGCTCCTATTACTGATGTTGCAATTACCCCCGATGCAACTTTTGCGTGAGGCCCAAGGTCTTCCAGTGCAAGGTTGTAAATAGTAGGCCACATAATTGAGTGGAATAAACCGGTGCCCAGGAACAACCACAACGCCACTGTACTTGCACTTGCACCAATTGCAAGGGATGCGGCAATTAACACTACCCCTCCGATAGCACAAAGAGTAAGTATCTTGCGGGCCGTATATTTTTGGAGCACAAATATCCCGATTAAACGGCCAACCATTAATCCGCCCCAATAATATTTAAGCATATCTATCCTTTCAACGTCAGAGAAGCTGAACCCGATTTTATCAGAGTAATCTGCAAAAAAACTTGGGATGCCAATTTCAATGCCCATATAAAAAAAGATGGCCAGGGAACCAAGCCACATGTGTGGGTATTTAAATGCGCTTGACTTATATTTTTTCTTTTGCCCCAATTCATCAACATCCTCATCTCCTTTGATCTCGGGAAGCTTCAAAAAGAACATCACAACCAGGATCACCAGTGTAATGCCTCCGATTATTCCAAAAGGTACTTGCACAGCCTTTGGGTCATTTGTATCTGTTACTATTAATATCGACACAAAAACCGGGGCAATAACCGTGGCAACCGAATTAAGTGCATTTGTAAGCGTTAGGCGGCTTGCTGCTGTTTCCGGGGAACCCAAAGCATTAACATACGGATTAGCTGCAACCTGTAATAAAACTACCCCGATTGCAAATACCGACACTGCACTCAGGAAACCATAGTACCCCATCCCAACTCCGGGGATACAAAGGAAGAATCCGAGGACGATCATTAACAATCCTGACAATACGCCGTTTTTATAACCAATCCTGTTAATCAGGAACCCGATTGGCACGGATAGGATATAGGCACCATAAAAAAATGTGTTTGGCAACTGCTTCTCAACTTTGTTCAAATCAAATGCACCTTTCAGGAAGTCAATCATAGAATTATTCATCGTAGTAATGAATCCCAGTAAGAAGAAAAGGGTAGCCATTACAATCAGCGGAAATAAGTACTTGTTTTTACTACTCATGTTTTAAAGTTTTAGTTTATTGGAATTATCTAGTCTGTTTAAAATGAATCTCAGGTAATTCTCGTAAACGCTTTGCTGCCCCTTCTGCTGTAATATCGCGCTGAGGCATAGCCAGCATTTCGTACCCAACCATAAACTTTTTCACGGTAGCCGAACGTAATAAAGGAGGGTAAAAATGTATATGCAGGTGCCATTCTGGGTGGCTGCCACCATCAGTAGGGGCCTGGTGCAACCCGGCTGAGTATGGGAATGAAACTTCGAACAGGTTGTCGTACATAATTGTAAGTTGTTTGTAGATACCAGCCAGGCCTGTGCGCTCTTCATCGGTTAGGGCAAGGATATTCTGAACAGCACGTTTGCTCACGACCATGGTTTCAAACGGCCACACCGCCCAAAACGGGACCAGTGCCACAAACGACTCATTTTGAGCTAAGATGCGCACCTCTTTCTCCAATTCTGCTTTCAGGTAATCGCTAAGTAAGGTACGCCCGTGTTTTTCAAAATACGCTTTTTGCGTTTTGCACTCCTTCGCAGGCTCAACAGGGATAGATGACGAAGACCATATTTGCCCGTGTGGGTGGGGATTTGAGCAACCCATTATTGCTCCTTTGTTTTCAAAAACCTGGACATAATTTATAAAGTCCTTTTCACTCAGCTCCCTGAATTCATCACACCATAAATCAACTACTTTCCTGATATCAGGAACCGGCATTTCGGGGATGGTAAGGCTGTGGTTTTCGCTAAAACAGATTACTTTGCAAATACCCCTTTCACTTTCTGCTTTAAAAAGTTCGCCCTCGTCAATGCCCCCGTGGGGAGTATCGCTCAGCAAAGCACTAAAATCATTGGTGAAAACAAAGGTGTCTTTATAGTCTGGGTTAACCTTGCCCCCGGCCCTTTCATTACCGGGGCATAAATAACAACCGGGGTCATAAGGCGGCTTTTCTTCAGTAACAGATTTTTCTACCTGCCCCTGCCATGGCCTTTTTGCCCTGTGCGGAGAAACCAACACCCAATCGCCGGTTAACGGGTTATACCTGCGGTGTGGATAATCCTCTATATTAAATACACTCATATTCAAATCAAAGTTTATCCTGTATAATAGGCCTGCTACTGCTTACTTCCTATTCCAAGATGAGTAATATTAGAATAATTTCTTCCCTCCGTCACTAATTTCGGCAACGTAAAATTCCGGTTTCAATCCTGTTTTTGCTTCATAATTTTCACCAACCTGTTTGATAAATGTATCGATAGCTTCTATTTTAACAAGGCTGACGGTGCAACCGCCAAAACCACCACCGGTCATCCTGGAGCCGATTACCCCGTCAATTTTCCTGGCTTCTTCAACCATTGTATCCAATTCGAACCCGGTAACTTCGTAATCGTCACGCAACGAATCGTGTGACTCATTCATTAATTTGCCAAAATTTCCCAGGTTGCCTGCTTTTAGTTCTTTAATAGCATCTTGGGTACGTTTTATTTCGCTGACAACATGCCTTGCCCGGCGGCGGATAGTATCATCCTCAATTTTATCTTCCAGTTTATTGAATTCTTCCAGCGAAATTTCGCCTAATGCGGAAATAGGTTTGTATGGTTTGATTGCTTCAACCGCAGCCCGGCATTCGCTAACCCTTTCGTTGTATTTGCCCGAGTCGAGTTTATGCGGGCTGTTGGTATTGCTGATAACTATCTTAGCCCCATCCAGCTTAACCGGCACCAATTCGAAATCCAATGTGTCGCAATTCAGGAAAATAGCATGGTTTTCTTTCCCCATGCATGAAGTAAACTGATCCATGATACCACACATTACACCTGCAAACTCATGTTCTGCCTTTTGCGACATCTTGATCAGGTCCAAACGCCCAATCCCTAAATTATAGGTTTCATTTATTGCAACTGCTGTAACCACTTCAAGTGCTGCTGATGAAGAAAGCCCGGCTCCATTCGGCACATCGCCATAAATAAGGATATCAGCCCCTGATTCAAATTCAATCCCTCTTTTTAGGAACTGTGCAAACACGCCTATCAGGTAGTTAACCCATTCTTTCCCGATGGGCTTATTCAACTCTTTCACGCTTACTTCAGCTTCGAAATCCATGTTCAGCGAAGCAAATCTCACTGTTTTCCTGCCGGTTTTACGGATCAGGCAGTAGATACCAAAACTAAGGGCACAGGGAAACACAAACCCCCCGTTGTAGTCAGTATGTTCACCTATCAGATTTACACGCCCTGGCGAGAAATAGCCATTAAAATCCCCTTCGCCGTATTTCTCAATAAATTTTTCTTTAAGTTGATCAATTGTCATAGTATTTATTTTTTATAAAATCCATACCGGTAGGTACTAGTAGGTGCAAATATATAATTATTTTAATATACTTATGTCCCTCAAAAAGTGTTGTAAGGCATAAAACAGGCAACTGCAACTAAAGCGAAGACCTTATTATTAAAGATGCCGGGTTCCTTACCTGTTTCTTTTCCCTTTCCAGGATCATTTTGGCAAGGGTCGTGCCCATCTTCTTAAAATCAGTTGAAATGGTTGTTATCCCTCCTGCAACCACTTCTTTAAGGATGGTGTCATTTACCGATATTATTCCAAAATTCCTACCTATATGATATTTCTTTTGTTGTGCCCTTTTTACCAGTTCAACCAGGTCGCGGTCTGAAATAGCAATATAGAGCTCATTTTTACAAATTGTAACATCATCAAGTGTTTTGGTTATCCTGAAATCAATACCCCTTTCGGTACAAAACCGTTTAAACCCTGTTTCCCTCTCTTCCGGCTCTTTCCCCCCCGGGTTTACTAAAATCAGGCTTCGGTAGTTGTTAATTAAGTCGATACCTTCAACCAGCGAATCATATAAATCATTTTCAAAATCCTGGTAAATAGCAGGATAGTGTTTCAGGTCTTTCTTGAAACGGTCGAGGATATAGACCCTGTCTTTTGTTAATTGGTTTACCAGATGGCTTGTATTGTCGAAGGTCGCAGGCATTATTACATAAGAAGTATAATTGCCAATACTCCCTAATACCAGATTTTTAAACACCTGGTAATTGAAGTGGTGGAAGTAAATATCAACATTTGCCTTTGAGTTAAGGCTCTTCAGGAAGGAGTTATACAAATCTTCTTTAAATGAGTTTAGTTCATCAAAAAGGACAAATATCTTTTCCTCCTGTTGTACATTGGTACTTGCAACATAGTAGCCTTTCCCCGGCTGGCTGATTATAATCCCTTTGGCTTTTAATTCGTTGAAAGCCACCATCACTGTATCACGGCTTAAATTAAATTCAGCACACACCTGGTTGATTGAAGGGATTTTATCGCCCTTATTTAATATCTTCCTGTCAATTGCATGGTAAATTGAATTGATTATTTGCCGATACTTCGGAATAGATAAATTTTGGTTGAAATGAATAATCTTTCGTGTCATTCTAAATTTCTTTTATACAAAAATAAAATTTAAACAGTCTCTAAATTATAATATGCTATACAACACCACCAGTACCCACCAGTAAGAGTTGGTTTTTTTGTTTTTTTGTATAGAAGTTGTTTAAAGTTAAACAACTTCATAAACATAAAAAATATATTCTATGTTAATCACGAAATCATCTTTTGGCAAATTAAAAAATGGGGTTGAAGTATCGTTATATACACTTCTGAACAACAATGGGATGGAAGTGGCTATCACCAATTACGGAGGTATTGTCACATCGATAAAAACACCTGACAAGAATGGAGTATTAGAAAATGTGGTGCTTGGCTTTAATGGGCTGGAGAGCTATATTTCTGATGAATACCTACAGGGATACCCCTATTTTGGGTGTATCATCGGGAGGTTTGGCAACCGGATAGCTAACGGTAGGTTTACCTTAAACGGCAAAGAGTACAGGCTGGCAATCAATAACGGGCCTAACCACCTCCATGGTGGCAATGTTGGTTTCGACCGGGTAGTTTGGGATGCGGAAGAAGTGGAACAGGCAGGCAAAGTTGGTGTGAAACTCAGCTACTTAAGCCCCGATGGTGAAGAAAATTATCCGGGCAACCTGAAGGCAACGGTTATTTATTCATTATCGGACGATAACAAATTTGGAATTGAATACTTTGCGGAAACTGATAAAGCGACCCCTGTGAACCTTACTCAACATTCGTATTTTAACCTGGCCGGAGGCAGGGGGGATATCTTAGGGCATCAGTTACAGATTTTTTCTAATAAACGTACCCAACTGAATGAGGATGCTATCCCTACAGGGAAAATTATCCCGGTTGAAGGCACAGCTTATGATTTCAGGGAGTTGAAACCTATCGGGAAAGACATTGCAGGATTGCCCGATGGGTATGACCGTAACTTTGTTTTGGACAATGAAAAGGGCAAACTTATTCATGCTGCAAAATTAGTTGAAAGTAATTCGGGGCGGATTATGGATGTATTCACAACTGAGGTTGGACTACAGCTTTATACCGGTTTCTGGATACCTGAAATAAAAGGTTATGACGGAGCACAATATGGGAAATATGCGGGTGTTGCCCTTGAAACACAGCATTTCCCCGATTCGGTTAACCACCCTGAGTTCCCAACTACAATTTTAAATCCTGGTGAACAGTACAACCAAAAGACGATCTACAGGTTTTCAACATTCCATTAATTTTCATTTCATCAACAAATTTTCCTATTTTTGGAATATGTGATGCTATTTTTATGATTATAAGGAATTGGTATGAAAACAATTATCGAGCTTTTTGAGTCCAGTGTTAAGAAATATCCCGGCAATATCTATTTATGGGAGAAAGAAGGAGGCGAGTTCAGGGGGACGACCTATAGCCAAACCCGCGAAGAGGTTTTGAAATTTGCTGCCGGGTTAATGGCACTCGGCCTAAAAAAGGGAGACCGTGCAGGGCTGGTTTCAGAAGGGCGGAATGCCTGGATCATAAGTGAATTGGGGATTCTTTATGCCGGAGGTATCAATGTGCCGCTTTCAATTAAGCTGGAAGCAAAAACCGAATTGAAATTCAGGCTACAGCATTCAGGGGCAAAATTTGTTATCGTATCCAAAGGGCAGGCAAAAAAAATTGAGGAAATAAGAGATGGGCTGCCTGGCATCGAAAAAGTAATCTTTATTGATGGCAAAGAAAACCCGGGGGGGAAGGATATATCTTTTAAAGAGGTTCAAAAGCTTGGTGAACAGTTTCTTTTAGAAAAAAAGTCGGAGCTGGAGCAGGTTTGGAAAAATATCAGTCCTAACGACCTGGCAAATATATCATATACCTCGGGGACTACTGCCGACCCTAAAGGGATTATGTTATCCCACCTTAACTACACTGCCAATGTAATACAGTCTAACACCCTGATGGAAATCACCCCGGAATGGAAAACGCTGGCTTTCCTCCCGTGGGACCATGCTTTTGCGCACACCGCATGCCTTTATTGTTTTATGTATAACGGAGCCAGTATTGCCTCACTTGAAATGGGGAAAACAGCAACCGAAACGGTCAAAAACATACCCAAAAATATTAAAGAGATAAAACCTACAATATTAATGAGTGTGCCTGCAGTTGCTAAGAATTTCAGGAAAGGGATTGAAGCGGGCATAAGGCAAAAAGGGCCTGCTGCCGAAAAACTTTTCAAACATGCACTTAAGGTTGCCTATAAATACAATGGTAACGGTTACAACCGGGGGAAAGGGTTCAGGTTTATCTACAAACCGCTGCTTGCTTTATATGATAAAATCTTATTCAGCAAAATAAGGGAGGGGTTTGGGGGCAACCTCGAACTGTTTATTGGTGGCGGTGCATTATTAGACACGGAATTACAACGCTTTTTCTATGCCATTGGGATGCCCATGTGCCAGGGGTACGGATTATCTGAAGCATCGCCTGTGATTTCGTCAAACGCTTTGCATGCCATTAAATTCGGCTCTTCGGGAAAATTGGTCAAACACCTTGACCTAAAAATACTTGACGATAATGGCAATGAAGTGCCAACCGGTAAAAAAGGCGAAATTGTAGTCAAAGGCGACAATGTAATGGCAGGGTACTGGAATAACCCAAAAGCTACAGCCGAAACATTAAAAGACGGCTGGCTGCACACCGGAGACATGGGGTATATGGACAGTGACGGTTTCCTATATGTTTTGGGCCGTTTTAAAAGCCTGCTTATTGGGAATGACGGTGAGAAATTCAGCCCCGAAGGAATTGAAGAAGCAATGGTTGACCAATCACCTTATATTGACCAGGTAATGCTTTATAATAACCAAAACCCATATACAGTCGGGTTGGTTGTCCCGAATATAGCTGCAATTAAACGGGAACTTATAAACAGGGCTATCCATCCTGAAACAAATGAAGGTAATATTGAATCATTGAATATTATCCAAAAGGAGATTGATGAATACCGGTCGGGCGGGAAATTTGAAAATATGTTCCCCGAGCGTTGGCTGCCAACTGCCATTGCTGTTTTACCCGAAGCTTTTACCGAGGAAAACGGGTTGCTGAATTCAACTCTCAAAGCAGTCAGGGGGAAAATTACCAAACGCTTTGAGGAAGAGTTGAAATTCCTGTATACGCCGTTAGCAAAGAATATCGTTAATAAACCTAATATTAATGCAATTAAAACCTGGAATTCTTAGAAGTTGTTTAAAGTGCAATCCTGAAATATTTACCAGATACGCCTTAAATAATGATTATTGAAACACACTCGTACCCCAGGGCAGCCGTAATCGGCAATCCTTCTGACGGTTATTATGGCAAAACCATTGCATTTGTTTTTTCAAATTTTATTGCGAAGGTACAGCTTTACCAGACTCCCGAACTGGAAATTAAGCCACAGCGTTTAGACGGGACACATTTCAGCAGTATAAAAGAGCTTGTTGAAGATATTAATTATGCCGGCTATTACGGGGGGATGAGGCTTTTAAAAGGGGCGATTAAAGTATTTTACGAATATTGCCAGCATAAGGATATAAAGCTTGACGACCGGAATTTTACGATTCGTTACAACTCCAATATTCCTTTGAGGTTGGGGCTGGCAGGGTCAAGTGCTATTATAACAGCTTGCTTTAAGGCCCTCACATCATTTTATGGGATCGATATTCCCGAACCGGTTTTTGCCAACCTGGTACTTTCTGTCGAGGTTGACGAACTGGGGATTTCTGCAGGGTTGCAAGACCGTGTGGCACAGGCATACGAAGTACCTGTTTTTATGGATTTCGATAAAGATATGATGGACCAACAGGGGTATGGGCATTATGAGCCGCTTAATCTGGAAAATTTCCCGCCTTTTTATATTGCTTACAGGAGTAATTTGTCGGAAGGCACTGAATTAGTCCACAGTAACCTAAAGGCACGCTACGAAATTGGCGACCCGAAAGTACTTCAGGCTGTTTTAAGGTGGTCGCAAATAACCCTCGATTTCAAACAGGCGATGGAAGAAAAGGACTACACGGCAATGCACGGGCTTATTAATGAGAATTTTGATTTAAGGCGTAAAACCGTCCGCATAACACAGGGGAATATTGAGATGGTAGAATTAGCCCGGTCGGCAGGGGCAAGTGCCAAGTTCACCGGAAGCGGCGGGGCTCTCATCGGAACCTACAAAGACGAAAGTATGTACAACAAATTATCAGAGTTATTAAAACGCCACCAGATTGAAGTCATAAAACCACAAATTGTAACCAATAAATAATGATACGAAAAGCTGTTATCCCGGCTGCCGGGTACGGGACAAGATTCCTGCCCATCACAAAATCGCAACCTAAGGAGATGATCCCTATTGTCGATACGCCTGTTGTCCAATATGTTGTTGAAGAGGCTGTTGCCTCAGGAATCACAGATATATTGATGATTATCGGAAAGGGCAAAAGAGCCATTGAAGAGCATTTCGACCGAAGCCCGATTTTAGAAGAATCATTAATAAAAAAAGGGAACCTGGAGATGTTGGAGAAAATCAGGAATATCTCCAGCCTTGCCAATATACATTTTGTGTGGCAAAAAGAGATGAATGGGTTAGGCGATGCCATAAAGTATGCCAGGTGCCACGTTAATAACGAACCTTTTGCCGTGCTGCTGGGCGACACATTATTGAAAGGCGATGAAGAACCGGTTACCAAGCAGTTGATCGATGTATACAACCGTTATAAAAGCCCGGTTATAGCATTAGAAGAGGTGGAACCACAACTGGTACACCGATATGGGGTTATTGACGGTTACCAGGCCGGTGAGAATGTATACATTGCCCGCAACTGGGTTGAGAAACCCTCAATTAAAGAAGCCCCCTCAAACCTGGCGGTTGCAAGCCGTTACATTTTTACACCTGAGATATTTGATTACCTCGACAATACACCTCCCGGTAAAAACAACGAAGTACAACTAACAGATGCAATGCGCCAAATGGTAAAACAACACCCAATGTACGGGTTGAAATTCAAAGGCAAACGGTACGATATAGGGAATAAGCTGGGTTTTCTGAAAACCAATATGGTTTATGCATTACAAGACCCTGAAATTGGAGAGCCTTTAAAAATATGGCTGAAAGAATTTGTGCAAAGCCTTGATTAAGGAGGCCTCTGAAAAACTACTATATTTAGTCAGGAACAGTCAGGAATTTCGACCCCCAAAAGCAGATTCCCCCCGATTCCCCCCGATGGGTTATTTTGTAATTTTACTGTCATAACGGATGAAATAATTTGGATGTAATTAGTTCAAATTATGGCATTAAAAAAATACAGATGAAAACCAGCATATTTATTATTTTACTATTTTGCCTGCTTCCCGTTTCTTCATTTGCGAAAATTGGTTTTGGTGCGGGTGTTGATGTAAATCCAAACGCTGCCAGGCTCAGTATCCGCAACTGGTTCTCAAAATATTCAGGAGTTGAATTTGGCTTTGGCCCGACTGCTAAATTTGAGGACTTCAGGTTCGATGACATGAGTATCCAGGTAAAATATATGAAGGGGGTAAGGTACGACCGTTTCTCAAGGACATACCTTGGCGTAATTGCACGGTATACATTAATAAAAGACCCGTTTTTCGATAAAAATATGCCTTCAGGCGGTGTTTTCGGTGGCAAGGAGTGGTACCTCGGGCGCTATCGGAACCAGGGGATTGCCCTGGAAGCAGGAGTGATGTATGGAAAAGTTAAAGGCAACCAGTTGAAATTCGAAAGCGGCATACAGGTAGAACAATTCTATAAAGAATTCCCGGTTTTTATGGGCTTTAGTTATAAGTATTATTTTTAGGTTAGCTTTTAACAATAGCTCGGTGCTTTTTTATAAATAGCTGATTGCCAATCATTTAAAACATAAAGTCTCGGTCTTGTAGAACCTTAATAATCAGATATTTGCGTCTTAGCGTCTTAGCGAGAAATAAAAATATAACGAACTATTGTTTTAAAATATGCTATAAATTATTGACCGCCTCCCTTAAAATAACCAATTTTTGCAGCAGTGTTTCCAGTAAATCAAGCTTTAGCATATTCGCCCCATCTGACTTTGCTACTGATGGGTCGGGGTGTGTTTCAATAAAGATACCATCTGCGCCGACAGCAATCCCTGCACGGGCAATTGTTTCAATTAGCCCAGGTTTACCACCTGTAACGCCATCGGTTTGATTGGGCTGCTGCAACGAATGCGTAATGTCGAGAACCACCGGGCAGTTGTTTTTTTGCATCTCCGGGATACCGCGGTAATCTACCACAAGGTCTTGATAGCCAAATGTTGTCCCGCGCTCTGTCAGCATTACGTTTTCATTGCCTGTTTCACGTACCTTGGCTACAGCAAACTGCATCGCATCAGCCGAAAGGAATTGCCCTTTTTTAATATTTACATATTTCCCTGTTTCTGCCGCAGCAACCAAAATATCGGTCTGACGGCACAGAAAAGCAGGTATTTGCAGCATATCGGCAAAATCGGCTGCATAATAGGCTTCGCTTACGCTATGGATATCCGTTACAACAGGGATATCAAATGTAGCACCCACTTTTTGGAGGATTCTTAAAGCTTGTTCATCACCAATGCCTGAAAATGAATCCAAACGCGAACGGTTGGCTTTTCTATAAGAGCCTTTGAATATATAAGGTATTTTTAATCTGTCGGTTATCTCAATAATTTTTTCTGCAATGTCCAGTGCCATTGCCTCGCCTTCGATAACACAAGGGCCTGCCATTAAGAAAAAATTGCCCTGCCCGGTATGTTTTAAGTTTGTAATTTGTGGTATCATATCTAATTTTATATTTTGTAATCATTGCCTGTCAACCAAACCTGTTTCCCCACCATTTCTTCAACCGTTCCAGTATTTTTAATTCCGAAGGGTTATTTTGAGGCTGGTACAGCCTTTCATTTTTTATTTCTTTTGGTAAAAAATCCTGCTCTACAAAGTTCCCTTTATATGAATGTGCATATTTATAGCCTTTGCCATACCCCAGGTCTTTCATCAGTTTTGTGGGGGCATTTCGTATGAGTAGAGGAATAGGCAGGTTACCTGTTTGCTTTACCAACCCTAATGCCTTGTCTATTGCAGAATATGCTGAGTTGCTTTTTGGTGAAGTGGCAAGGTAAATGGTGCATTCCGACAGGATAATCCGGGCTTCGGGGTAACCAATCTGGTGGACAGCATCAAATGTACCCTGGGCCAGCAGCAGTGCATTCGGATTAGCCAGCCCGATATCCTCGGCAGCAAGTACCACCAACCTCCGGGCGATAAACTTAACATCTTCGCCACCTTCAATCATTCGTGCCAGGTAATAAACCGCTGCATCCGGGTCGCCACCCCTGACGCTTTTAATGAAAGCCGAAATGATGTCGTAGTGCATTTCCCCGTTTTTGTCGTAAATGGCAAGGTTCTTTTGCAACCGGGCGGTAACTATTTCGTTTGTGATTACCACTTCATCGGTTTCTTCGGCATTCACAACCAGTTCAAGTACATTCAACAGTTTCCTTGCATCGCCACCCGAATAGCGCAGCATCATTTCATTTTCTTCTATCTTTATCTTTTTTGTTTTAAGGGCAGTGTCGTTTTTTAAGGCGGCTTCAATAATCTTTTCCAGCCCTTCTTTCTCAAGGTGTTTTAATACGTACACCTGGCATCGCGACAACAACGGTGAAATAACCTCAAAGGAAGGGTTTTCGGTAGTTGCCCCAATCAGGGTTATTACCCCCTGCTCAACCGCCCCCAGTAACGAGTCTTGTTGAGATTTACTAAAGCGGTGGATCTCATCGATAAAAAGGATTGGGTTTGGGCGGCTGAAAAATTGCTGTTTCTTTGCTTTCTCGATGACCTCCCGTACATCTTTCACCCCTGAGCTGACAGCACTTAAGGTATAGAAAGGGCGTTCCAGCGTATTGGCAATTATTTTGGCAAGAGTAGTTTTCCCAACGCCGGGCGGCCCCCACAAAATAAATGATGAAACGTTCCCCGATTCAATCATTTTACGCAAAACAGCCCCTTTGCCTACAAGGTGCCCCTGCCCGATATAGTCATCTAAAGTTTTGGGCCTTAAACGTTCTGCCAATGGTTGGTTGTTACTCATTTGCCAAAGCCTCTCAGTGAATATTCCACATAATATTTGTCCTTACGTAAAAGCAGTGCTGCCATTGCAATTATTATAATATCTTATTCAGTATTACCCCGGCCCGTAATTAATTGCAATAGCGTTTAATAATATTATACGCATCGTGTAGCCCTAGTTCCCCTGCACGGCTCAGGTCGAGAGCCCCTCCCTCCAGGTCGTTAAGGTAAATCTTTGTCAATCCACGGTTGAAATATGCTTCTGCAAATTCGGGCTCCAGTTCAATAGCTTTATTTAAATCATTCATGGCAATGTTATACCTTGCCAAACGTAAATTAATATAAGCCCTGTTGTAATATCCAAAGAAAAAGTGCGGATCGAGGAAAAGAGCCACTGTATAGTCATCTAAAATCTTATTGTAGTCATTTATCATTTGCTGCATCTGGCTATCGTTGTCATCCCGGGTATCCTCAGAATTGTTAAGGGCAACTGTCAGTTGTTTGCTGAAGTCGGGAAGCGATTCAATGTGCTCTATCATTTTATAACGGGCATTTGCACGGGTAAAGTAAGCCAGGCTGTTTTTTTCTTCCATCTCTATGGCGCGGTTCAGGTCGTCTAGTGCTGAATTATAGTCGCCGGTAAGGCATTTGAAAATCCCACGGTTCACAAAATTATGGCTGCTTTCTTTTATTTTTATCCTCTCGTTGTAGTATAGTATAAAATTATTGAAGGTTTCCATATACCCTTCATTCGACTTATTCGTTATGGTGAGCATTGGGTTGTAGTTATTCTCCCTGTTGAGTGCCTCAATGGCGTTATTGTAATATTGCAACCTTTCATAATCAACAGCATTTTTCTCGAATGCTGAGATTATAAAGATGGGCTGAAGGTCGATAATAATATTCTTATTCTGTATTTTACCATCCTCCACCTCTTTTTCATCATCGGCAGGCAGGTTGCGGTTGTCAGCAATAATAAGGTTTATTTTCCTGCGCCTCAGCCTCTCTGCCTTTTCCTTTTCTTTTTCCTTCCCGTCAGCAGCATCTTTTGGGGGTTGGTTGCTTGCCAGGGTGGTGCCGCCCTGGTTGCTCGCACTACCTTGTTGCTTATTGGTTTGCTGGTTTGCAGGTGGTTGTGCAGTTTGATTTGCCTGGCCTGGCTGGTTTTGCTGTGCCTGCTGTTTTTGCTGCGAACCTTGTTTTTGCTTGCTGTTTTGTGCCAATTGTCCGCTATCAATTTTGTAATTGCTTAAATCGTATTGCGGGTTAAGCAGTGCGGCAATCTTATAATCTTTCTCAAAACCTTCCCTGCCAAGGATTTCTTTCGCCATAGCCCTGTTGAAATAAGCGTTGGCTTGTTTGGGGTCCAGGCTTATAGCCATATCATAATCCATAATCGCCCCCTCAAAATCTCCCAGTTTGTGCTTTACAATACCCCTGTTGTTATAGGCAAGGGCATTTTTAGGGGCAAATTTTATACATAGGTCGTAATCGCGTAACGCGGCAGCATAATTATTCATTTCAAACCTGGCAAGCCCGCGGTTCAGGTAAGCTCCCGCAAAATGGGGGCGTATCATAATTATTTTATTGAGGTCGTTTATAGCCCCCCGCATGTCTCCTTTAATTATTTTAGCATTGCTGCGGTTCATTAATGCAGTTGTCGACTTCGGATTGACTTTCAGTGCCTTATTATAGTCGGCAACAGCACCTTCCACATCCTTTAATGCAATTTTTGCTAACCCTCGGTTATTATATACTGCTTCATTATCAGGATTTAATTCGAGAGCACGGTTATAATCTTCAATAGCTTTCTTATATTCCTTTAAGCTATGGAAAGCCATGCCCCTGTGCGAATAGGCTTCAGGGTAATATGGTTTTATCTCGATAGCTTTGTTGTAATCATTGATGGCTCCCCTGAAATCCTCCAGTTGGTGTTTTGCCACGCCACGGTAAAAATATGGTTCGGGCAGGTATGGTTTGAATTTGATTACAATATTGAAGTACTCAATCGCACCCACATAATTTTCAATAGATATACGGGTACGCCCCACCCTGATATAATGGTTAATATTCAACTGGGCTTCAGAAATAAACCCAATTGAAATAAATATTAGAATACTCAATATCTTTTTCATTTACTACCTGTCTGATGAATAGCAAAAATAATATTTTCGTTAAGAAGGTTTCCAATAGATTAATCTTATTTAACTTTTTGAAGGCAGAAATTTGTTTTTAGGCAGTCTTTTAGAGGCCTCCTGAGATATATCCCTGCAATAACCGCACGGCAGTATTCCTTTTTGGTACTGGCAATTCACAA
>JAADGO010000080.1 GCA_013152355.1 Chlorobiota bacterium | reverse complement strand
GAGGTTGACTTTACCATGAAAGATATTGACGAACTGTCAAGGGCCACGCCTAACTTATGCAAAGTTGCACCCAGCAGTCCATACCACGTCCAGGACGTTAACCGTGCCGGAGGCATCCTGGGTATCCTTGCCGAAATAAGCAGGGGCGGATTGCTTGACACGTCTGTTTCAAGGGTTGACGGATTAACGCTGGGGCAGGCAATTGCAGAGTATGATATAAAAAGCAAAACAGTTTCTGAAAACGCCATAAAAAGGTTCAAATCTGCTCCCGGAGGAGGGCGCAACCTGGTTATGGGCTCGCAGGAGAGTTATTACAAAGAACTGGATACCGACCGCGAAAAAGGGTGTATCAGGAACATCGAGAATGCATACAGTAAAGATGGGGGTTTGGCAATCCTTTACGGAAATATCGCACTTGATGGTTGCATTGTAAAGACAGCCGGTGTCGACCCGTCTATTTTCAAATTTACAGGAACTGCGAAAGTATTCGATTCACAGGAAGATGCCTGTAACGGTATCCTGGGCGACAAGGTACAGCCAGGCGATGTAATTATTATCCGCCACGAAGGGCCGAAAGGAGGCCCTGGAATGCAGGAAATGTTATATCCTACCTCCTACCTGAAGTCGGTTAAGCTCGATAAAGAATGCGCTTTAATTACCGATGGGCGTTTCTCGGGAGGGACTTCAGGGTTGTCGATCGGGCATATTTCGCCGGAGGCAGCAGCAGGGGGTGCAATTGGGTTGATTCATGATGGAGATATAATAGAAATAGATATCCCGGAAAGGAAAATAAACCTGCTTATTTCGGACGAAGAGTTAGATGAGCGCAGGAAAAAAGAAGAAGCCAAAGGGACAGGTGCATTTAAACCAGCCAAACGAAAACGCAAAGTAAGCAAAGCCCTGAAAGCTTATGCAAGCATGGTTTCTTCATCAGACAAAGGGGCGGTAAGGCTAATTGATTGATACAGCCTACCGGATATTCACCGAAAACAGGTACTTGAGGTGGATACATAATGCGAACCAAATAATGAATAAAATAGTAATAAAAAGCTGGAAGCAGGAAGCTAAAAGCCGGATGTAAAAAAGAACAGTCTATGACAGCCAGGAAAATCACAGGATCGGAAGCCGTTATTTTATCCTTATTGGAAGAAGGCGTTGATACCATATTTGGGTATCCGGGAGGGGCAATCATGCCCATTTACGATGCATTGTACGATTACGACCAGAAAGTAAAGCACATTTTAACCAGGCACGAGCAGGGAGCGGTGCATGCCGCCGAAGGTTATGCTAAGGTTACGGGCAGGGCAGGGGTCTGTTTTGCCACGTCAGGGCCGGGGGCAACCAACCTTATCACAGGTATTGCCGATGCCATGATCGACTCGGTGCCGCTGGTGTGTATTACCGGGCAGGTAACCTCACCTCTTCTTGGCACCGATGCTTTTCAGGAATCAGACGTGGTAGGTATTTCAATGCCGGTGACCAAGTGGAATTTCCAGATAACAGCACCGGAAGAAATTCCAAGAGCCATTGCACAGGCATTTTATATCTCACAGTCGGGGCGCCCCGGGCCTGTCCTCCTGGATATTACAAAAGATGCTCAGTTTGGTGAGTTTGATTTCAACTATAAAAAATGCAGGAAAATAAGGAGTTACGTACCCGAAACACCTGTTGACCCACATAAAGTTGCAGAAGCAGCCAAGATAATTAACGAGGCAAAACGTCCACTTATTTTCTGTGGGCAGGGAGTTATTATTTCCAATGCAGAGGAAGAGTTTAAGGCATTAGCCGAGAAAGCAGGCATCCCCGTAGCCTGGACATTACTCGGGCTTTCGGCTTTCCCTTCGGAGCACCCGCTTAATGTTGGTATGCTGGGGATGCATGGCAATTACGGCCCGAACCTGTTAACCAACGAGGCAGATGTAATTATTGCCGTAGGTATGCGTTTTGACGACCGCGTTACAGGAAAGGTAAGTGCTTACGCCAAAAATGCCAAAATAATCCACCTTGAGATTGACCCGGCAGAAATAAACAAAATTATTAAAGCCGATGTAGCGGTTTTGGGGGATGCTAAAAAATCGCTTAAACTACTTGTCGAAAATATACAGGAAAACTCACACGATAAATGGGTCAAAAGATTCAAAGAGTGCGATAAAGTAGAGAATGAGAAAGTCATTGATAAAGACCTTTTCCCTACCAAACCAGGGTTAACAATGGGTGAAGTAGTGCGTATTGTCTCTGAGAAAACCAACCACGAAGCCATTTTGGTTACCGATGTCGGGCAACAACAGATGATTGCATCGCGCTATTTCAAATTTAAACACTCAAAAAGTAATGTTACCTCAGGAGGGTTAGGGACAATGGGGTTTGGGTTACCTGCCAGTATGGGGGCACAGATAGGAGCTCCGGGCAGGGCAGTTGTCGCTGTTATTGGCGATGGCGGTTTCCAAATGACCTTACAGGAACTGGGGACAATATGGCAAAATAAACTTCCTATTAAGATTATTATCCTGAATAATAATTTCCTTGGGATGGTACGCCAGTGGCAGCAGCTTTTTTTCGAAAAAAGGTACTCTTTTACCGAATTGCACAACCCCGATTTTATTGCCATCGGAAAAGGGTTTGGAATAGAGGGGCATAAAGTAGAAAAAAGAGACGGGCTGGAAAGCGGAATACAAAAAATGCTCGACCATGATGGACCTTATTTATTGGAGGTTGTTATTGAAAAAGAAGATAACGTATTCCCAATGGTGCCGGCAGGAGCTTCAGTTTCTGACATAATACTGGAGCCATAGGGGAAATTGTTCATTTTAAAAATATACAAAAATGAAGAAAGAATTTATTATTACCGTATTTTCGGAAAACCATATCGGATTGTTAACCCGGATCACCATTGTTTTCACCAGGAGAAAGATAAATATTGAAAGCCTTACCGTTTCGGAGTCGGCAATTGCCGGCGTGTATAAATTTACTATTGTGGTACATTGCTCCGAAGAGCAAACCATTAAAATAGTAGGGCAAATTGAAAAGTCGGTCGATGTACTTAAAGCATTTTACCATACCAACGACCAGATGATTTATCAGGAGATAGCTTTGTATAAAGTTAATACGGAAGCATTGTACGAAAGCAATAAGATTGAGAATATCATCCGCAATTCAGGAGCCAGGATACTTGAGATTACAAAGGAATATACTGTTATTGAAAAAACCGGGCATAAAGAAGAAACACAGGCACTATTCAATGAACTCAACCAGTTTAAGGTAACACAATTTATCCGCTCAGGCCGTGTTGCACTTACCCGCGACCCCATTGAAAGGTTATCCGAATTCCTGAAAGAAAGGGATACATTTTTAGAACAGCTTGATTAAGGGTGTGTCCTATACGTTGAAGTT
>JAADGO010000104.1 GCA_013152355.1 Chlorobiota bacterium | reverse complement strand
ACAAATTCCGATGAAAATATTAATTTTAATAACATATACAAAACATTCACATTATTTAATTAATAATTCTATTTTTATACAATGTTATCAAACTAAGAATAAATCATATAAAAATTAATTGCCATGGAGAGAAAGATAACTTTTAACGAGCTGCGGAAAATCAAAGATAGCTTACCTGACGGTTCCATTAAACAAATTGCGCAGGAATTTGAAGTAACAGAGGAAACCGTCAGGAATTATTTTGGAGGCGCAAATTATGAGAAAGGTTCAACAGTAGGTATTCACATGGAACCCGGACCCAATGGAGGCATTGTACTTCTCGATGACACATCTATCCTTAAAAGAGCCGAAGAAATTCTATCGCAGGAAGCAGTATAGTTGAAAAATATTTTGATACGAAATTAAAAAACTGCCCTATTTTATGGGGCAGTTTTTTAATGTGTACCTTTAACTTATGAAAAAGTCAATAAAACCACTATTTGCCGCTCTGCTGGCATCTATCTTTTTATCATCGTGCAATAACAACTGGGAATATCTTTTTAATGGCGATAACCTGGATAACTGGGATAAATATATCGGGACTCCGCTAAAAGGATTTGAAGAACAGGCTCTGAATGCGACTACTGACAACGTATTCTCAGTAATAGAAAAAGACGGAGAGAAGGTCATCCGTATTTCAGGTGAAGTTAATGGCTCGCTTGCCACGCAAAGGTCATTTGAGAACTACCACCTTCAATTGGTTTTTAAATGGGGCGATAAAGTGTATACCCGCCGCAACAGTGGTCTATTATATTACAGTTTTGGTGAGTTTGGTGCTGCCCTGGGGACATGGATGCCCAACATCGAGTGCCAGCTTATGCACGGAAAGCTGGGCGATACTTACCTTATGAATAATACGAATTGTGAAACTGCCGCAAAAAAAACAGAAGATGGCAAAGGTTACATTTTTTCGCCAGGGTCGCCTAAAGTAGCTTTTGGCGAAAAGGCGAATGGCAGGTCTATCCAAAAACTAAAAGACAATGAAAACCCGCTGGGTGACTGGAACACCGTTGACCTGTATTGTTTTGGACGAACCGCCGTGCACCTGGTGAATGGAAAAACCGTGATGGCCAATACCAATTGCGGAATCTATTCCGATGGGGGAATCGAGCCGCTTTCTTCAGGGAAAATACAAATTCAGTCTGAAGGAGCTGAATTATTTGTAAAGAGTATCAAGATCAGGGCAATTGAAGGGCTTCCCGAAAATATATTGGACTAATTTTATATGAAAACATTAAGCTACGAACAATATATAAACCCACTCCACAAAGAATGGATTGTTTTTATTCACGGAGCAGGAGGCAGCTCAAAAACTTTTGGCCGCCAGGTTGCAGCCTTCCGCAAACACTTTAACCTGCTGTTACCCGACCTCCAGGGGCACGGCAACTCCAAAAGCATCGTATTAAAAGAGGACGACCACCTGACGCTTGAATGGATTGCGTATGACATAGTCAACCTCATGAAAAAACTGAACATTAAAGAAGCTCATTTTTTAGGGGTTTCGCTGGGGTCGATTATTATACGGGTTATTGAAGATATTAGCCCCGAAATAATTAAATCAATTGTAATTGGAGGGGGGATAATGAAACTTAACAGGAGGACACACCTGCTGTTTAAGAGTGGAGTCCTCCTGTCGCGTTTTATCCCATACCATAAGCTTTACCAACTGGTTGCCTGGATATTAATGCCCTATGAAAACCATAAAGTTGCACGCAGGATGTTTGTGCGAGAGGCTGCACAGATAAAAAAGGAAGTATTTAAGAGATGGCTGGGGTTATTGGCTGAATTAAAAACCAAACTAGACAATTACTTTAACCTGCCTGCCTATAAGCCAACTTTGATGATTATGGGAAGCCAGGATTTTGCATTCCTGAAAGACAGTATAATTTATTCTGATAAATTCCCATTCATTGATTTGCTGATTTTACAAAGTTGCGGGCATGTTTGTAATATTGAACAAGCAGATGAGTTTAACCGGTTAAGCCTCGATTTCCTTTTGAAACTTTCCCATAAATAATAATTCAGGCCATGCCTCTTGGTTGAAAATGCCTTTCAATAGTCCCCAGAAGCTGGTCGACCTGAATAGGTTTGGTTAATGTTTCATTGTACCCGTTGCTGGCCGACATGTTTTTTAAATCGCATGGGGAGTAACCGCTTATTACAATTATGGGTACATTTTTATTAACCCTCCGGATTTTGATTATTGCTTCGGCCCCACTCATCACGGGCATCTGGTAATCCATAAGAATGGCATCCACATTTTTCAGTTTATTTACAATGTCCAGTGCTTCTTTACCATTGTTTGCCCGTAATATCTTCGCGCCAGTCCTTTTGATGATGAACTGCATTAATATATAATTATTCAAATCATCTTCGGCGATTAAAATTGTCCTGCCTGCCCAATTTCTCATGATCGTTAGTCTTTAATTACTAATTAACAAAAGATTCTCTCTTCGCACTTTTGCTTTAATTAACACTCTTTCCACACAGTTCCCTCACTATTCCAAAAGCATAAACTTCACTATTAATCTGAATTGAATTTGTAAACATCTCAACATTGACTTTTTCCCCTGTTTTTCTTTTAAATACAATCATATCAGGCCCTGTCGACATTCCTATTGAGTTCCTGACAAGTAACTGGATAGCCTTTTCACGGTCTTCCGAAGGGAGCAGCCCCATATCGAGGTATGATTTGCCCATTAGTTCGTTTTTATAATAACCCAGGATTTTCTCGGTAGCTTTATTGCCATCAATAAAAGTCCCTTTCATATCGACCAGGAAAAACCCCAATGGAGCCCTGTCAAAAATAGCCTTCAACCTTTCTCCTGTGACTCTCAACGATTCTTCCCACTTTTTCCGCTGAATGGCAAACCGGACAGACCTGTTCAATTGCTTTTTATTGAATTCCCCTTTTACAAGGAAGTCCTGGATACTTTTATCTATTAATTGAAATGCCAGTTCTTCATCATATTCCCCGGAGAGCGTGATTACCGGGCATTTATTCTCAATTTCTAGTATCGTATCTATTGTATCTACCCCATTGGTTCCAGGAAGGTCGAGGTCTACCATTATCAGGTCAAAATCGGCCCTCCTGATATGTGACAACCCTTCTTCAAGGCTTGGTGCGTGAATAACTTCTGTTTCACCTTTATTATAACTTTGCAGCATGTTAAGCATTTTTGCTACATCGCCAGGATTATATTGTATCAATAGGATTTGGTTCATTACATCAAAATTTCGTCCAAAAATAAAATAATAATTTCAGGTGGCCTTCCCTTCCAACTCCCCTCCCGCTTCAACAAGTCGGGAGGGGAGAAAATTAAATTACCCTGGAGGTAATTAAGTTTCCAAGGAAGGTTTTACCAACAACTAAAAACTATGATCGGATAAACAACAACTCAACTTTAATAAATTTCAACGTCCATTTTAAAATTTAACAGGCTCATTATATGTTGCCTGCGAATAACTTTATTGTCATTACAAAACTACGCCACATACAACAGCCGGGGAATAGGGGGAAGTCTGAATTGGATAAGAAAAAACCCTTAACGGCTGGAGCAGTCCCGGTTGAGAAAACCCTGAGTCTCCTGGTATTATTCTATGGCAGGGGAGGTTTGGACACGGGGTATCT
>JAADGO010000165.1 GCA_013152355.1 Chlorobiota bacterium | reverse complement strand
TACGTGAACTGGCTTTCCTGAATGCCGGGCTTAGGCTGGTGCTGATTGATGAGAGGGTTACCAATGAAGATGGGGAATTTAAAAGCGACACCTACTTCTCAAATAAAGGGTTGAAAGAGTTTGTGGAATACCTTGACGAAACAAGGGTGAAACTGATTAATGATGTAATTCATGTTTCAACAGAAAAAAATGGTGTCCCGGTAGAAATAGCATTACAATACAATACATCCTTCTCTGAAAATATACATTCTTATGTGAACAATATAAACACTATTGAAGGGGGGACGCATTTAACAGGGTTCAGAAGGGGCTTAACCCGGACTTTGAAAAGTTATGCCGACCAGTCGGGGATGCTTTCTAAATTAAAATTTGATATAAGTGGCGATGATTTTCGCGAAGGGTTGACCTCAGTAATTTCCGTTAAGGTTGCCGAACCGCAATTTGAGGGGCAGACGAAAACTAAACTTGGCAACTCTGACATAAGCATCTCGGTTGACCAGGCAGTAAGCGAAATGATTAAAAACTACCTGGAAGAAAACCCAAAAGATGCCAAAATTATTGTAAACAAGGTCATTTTGGCAGCCCAGGCAAGGCATGCCGCCCGTAAGGCACGGGAAATGGTTCAGCGGAAAAATGCTTTGTCAGGAGGCGGACTGCCCGGGAAACTGAGCGACTGCTCGGAGAAAGACCCTGCTAAATGTGAAGTATTCCTGGTTGAGGGCGACTCGGCCGGCGGTACGGCAAAACAAGGCCGCGACAGGCGGTTTCAGGCAATTTTACCTTTACGTGGGAAGATCCTGAATGTGGAAAAAGCTATGCAGCACAAAATATTTGAAAATGAAGAGATAAAAAATATTTTTACTGCTCTTGGCGTAACCATTGGAACAGAGGATGACTCAAAGGCACTTAATATGGAAAAACTGCGCTACCATAAGGTTGTAATTATGACCGATGCCGATGTGGATGGAAGCCACATAGCAACGCTTATTATGACTTTCTTTTTCAGGTATATGCAGGAATTGATTAAAAAAGGGTACCTGTATATAGCCTCGCCCCCTCTTTACCTTATCAGGAAAGGTAAAAAAGAGGAGTATGCATGGAACGACCAGCAACGGCTTAAGCTAATTGATGAATGGGCCGATGGGGTTGAAAGCGCGGTACATACCCAACGGTACAAAGGGCTTGGTGAAATGAATGCCATACAGCTCTGGGAAACTACCATGAACCCTGCACAACGCACACTGCAGCAGGTAACAATAGAAAATGCTGCCGAAGCAGACCATATATTTTCAATGCTGATGGGCGATGACGTACCTCCCCGCAGGAAGTTTATTGAAGACCATGCAGTTTACGCCAATATTGATGTTTAGCATAATTAGATACAGTGGCGAATTATTCGCGTAGTCCGGCAGGTGGCTTTGAGCCACCTGTTGAATAATAATCAATATATTATGAATATCTGCGTTTTTTCTTCATCAAGCAATGCTATTGCCGAACACTATTTCGAGGAGGCACGGGTACTGGGGGAGCTGATAGGCAAAAACGGGCATACCCTGATAAACGGCGGTGCTAATGTGGGGCTCATGGAAGCATCAACATTGGCAGTTGCCCAAACGGGGGCAAAAACAATTGGGGTGATGCCTGAAAGATTGATAAGGCGGTCGTTGGTATCCGACCACTCGCATGAGGTAATCGTTACAAAAGATATGCAGGAGCGAAAGTCCAGGATGCGTGACCTCTCAGATGTATTTATTGCGTTACCCGGAGGGTTCGGTACATTAGAAGAAATTTTGGAAGTGTTAACTTTAAAGCAGCTCTCATACCACAACAAAGCAATTGTATTTATCAACACCAACAACTTTTTCGAACACCTTCTGAAGCAATTTGAATTATCTTATGCTGAATCATTTGCAAAAGTGCAGTATAAAAAACTATATTATGTTGCCGATAATGCACATGCGGCAATAAAATATATTGAAAACTACCAACCTGTACAACTGGACACAAAATGGTTTAAAGTCCCGGAGGAATAAGGGCACAGGTTATTTCAACCTTCTCTACTGAATTATTACCTTTTTTAACAAAACAGAGGCTGCGGTGTTAAAATATGTAAAATAAGGTATTGTGTATTAGGATTCAAATAATACTGGTAGTATTTTTGTACATACAAACCACAATGAATTAAAATTTTAGCTGAAAAGAATTAAAAGAATAAAACCATGAAGAATTTCAGGAACATTGTATTTACATTTGCATTAGTAGTAGCTGGTGCTTTTTTAGCCGTGTGGTCATATACAAAATTCTTCAACGACCCCGAAGTAATTACCATTAAAGAAACCCAGCCAATGAAATATGCCAGCCTTCCGGCTGGTTCCAAAACGGTTCTCCCCGACCTTACGTATGCTGCTGAGAAATCGGTACATGCAGTGGTACACATAATGACCCAGCAAGTTCGTGGTGGATGGTCGGGAGGTAATCCCCTGCTTGATTTTTTTGGGAACTACCATCGGCAGGAACCACAAATAGCAAGGGGGTTTGGGTCTGGTGTAATCATTTCAGACGATGGTTATATAGTCACCAACAACCATGTAATTGACGGGGCGCAGAAAATAAAGGTAGTATTAAACGACAAGCGGGCGTTTGACGCACAATTGGTTGGCACTGACCCGACAACCGATGTCGCATTGCTAAAGATCGATGCGGAAGACTTACCATACCTGGCTTATGGTAATTCGAACTCACTGAGGCTTGGAGAATGGGTTTTAGCTGTCGGTAATCCATTTAACCTGACTTCAACGGTTACAGCCGGGATCGTGAGTGCAAAAGCCCGTAACATCGGGATCAACAAGGATAGACTTTCTATCGAATCATTTATTCAAACCGATGCAGCTGTAAATCCCGGGAATAGCGGAGGGGCATTAGTGAACCAGCGTGGCGAATTAGTTGGGATCAACAGTGCCATTGCTTCACGGACGGGCTCTTATTCCGGTTATTCATTTGCGGTACCTGTTTCAATTGTGAAAAAGGTGGTAAACGACCTGAAAGAATTCGGTGAAGTACAAAGGGCATTACTGGGTGTCAATATTGCCGATGTGACTGCTGAGATTGTCGAAGAATACGGCATGGATAAAATAGAAGGGGTATTTGTGGGAGGAGTTACGGAAACCGGTGCTGCCAGAGAGGCGGGAATTAAAGAAGGAGACGTAATTATAGCTGTCGAAGGGAATAAAGTAAATTCTACAGCCGAACTACAGGAAGCCATTAGCCAGTTCCGGCCAGGCGAAGATGTTACAATTGTTGTAAAAAGGAATAATTCAAAGAAACAATTTACTGTAACTCTGCGTAATAAGCATGGAGATACCCAAATTGTAAGAGACCAATTATCGGTGCTTGGAGCTGAGTTTGAGGAGATTAGCAAAAGGGATAAGGAGCGGTTGAATATTAATTCCGGTATCAGGGTTGTAAAATTAAATGAAGGGAAATTGAACGATGCCGGCATAAAAGAAGGATTTATAATTACCTCGGTAAATAAAAACCAGGTTTATGAGGTAAATGATTTTAAACAGGTAGTTAATAATTCGCGGGGAGGGATACTGGTAGAAGGTGTATACCCAAACGGGGAGCCTGCTTATTTTGTATTTGGAGTGAATTAGTTAGATTATTTATATAGTAATATAAACTTTTACTATTACCCATTTGTTAATTGGCGAGAGGAAGTTTTTATTTCTTTGGCCGTTAGAAGCAAAAGTTCTATATTTGCACGATTTTTAAGAAAAATTTATGAGACAACTAAAGATCACAAAATCAATCACTAATCGTGAAAGTGCTTCTTTAGACAAGTACTTGCAGGAGATAGGGAGAGAAGAACTGATTACTGTAGAGGAAGAAGTCGAATTAGCGCAGCGGATAAAAAAAGGTGATCAAGCAGCTTTGGAGAAATTAACCAGGGCTAACCTTCGATTTGTTGTTTCGGTTGCTAAACAGTACCAGAACCAGGGGCTTAGTTTGCCCGACCTTATAAATGAAGGAAACCTGGGACTGATTAAAGCAGGCGAAAAATTTGACGAAACCAGAGGGTTTAAGTTTATATCTTATGCCGTTTGGTGGATCCGCCAGTCTATTCTTCAGGCCCTTGCTGAGCAGTCTCGAATTGTTCGTTTACCATTGAACCAGGTTGGTTCGTTGAATAAGATCAACAAAGCTTTTTCCAAATTCGAACAAGAACACGAGCGCAAACCATCTCCTGAAGAATTGGCTGATTCATTAGACCTGCCGGCAGAAAAAGTTGCCGACACTCTACGTGTTTCAGGCAGGCATGTTTCTGTTGACGCACCATTTGTCGATGGAGAAGACAACAGCCTTCTGGATGTACTTGTCAACAATGACTCTCCGAATGCAGACCGAAATCTGATGATGGAGTCGTTGACCCGTGAGATTCATCGGGCATTAGCCACTTTAACCGAACGTGAAAGTGATATTATTAGATTGTTCTTTGGTATTGGTTGCCAGGAGATGACCCTGGAAGAGATTGGTGAACGATTTGGATTGACCCGAGAAAGGGTCCGGCAAATCAAAGAGAAAGCGATCAGGCGTTTAAGGCACACTTCGCGAAGCAAATTATTAAAATCATACCTAGGATAAAAAAAAACCGCTATTGAGCGGTTTTTTTTTATATGTTCTTGCCTAAAAATGCGTAAAAGATTATTTGGGATTTTAGACAGCTTTTCAGACAGATTATTTAATCAACTCCACACTCCGTTTTACAAATTTATCCAGGTTTTCCCCTTTCAACATACCATTTGCCAGTAATGCCAGGTCGACCATTTGTTTTGCCAGCTTGTTCTTCTTGCCAAAATCAGATAATTTGTTCCGCTTGGTTTCTTCCAATTTTGCAACTTTAGCATTTAGCTCATCCAGTTTTTCTTTATCGGCCTGTGGGATTTCTTCGTCTTTTTTGCCTTTTTTGGCTTTTTCCAGACTTTCCCTTTCAGCCTTTATACTACTGAGCTCTTCGTTCAGCTTCTCAATTTTGCCACCCAGCTTTTTGGTTTTATCATCCATTATTTTTTTCACCAAAGGGTGGGCTATATTGACTACAAGGTTCAAATTCTCGGGCAAATCACCATAAAAATTCATCCCGCCCTGTATTTGGCTCATATCTTTCATCCGGCGCATAAACTCGTTGCGCGTAATTACTATAGGACTGCTGTTTTCCCCTAAGTCCTGGAAGTCGACAATAAAAGAAGCATCGGTGTTTTCCGGGCAAACAGCCTGGAAAACAGGGCTTAATTCCTGTTTCTGTTCCCAGGTAAGTCCTTCCTTATCTTCACTATCTTTTTTTATCAGGTTCTCAATAACGTCCGAGTCGACCCTGACAAATTTTTTATCGCTAAATTTCTGTTCAAATTTATTAATTAACGGAGTCGACATAATATCGTCCATAATCAGCACGTCATACCCTTTCGATTTCGCTTCCTCAATGAAACTATACTGTTCGTCTTTATGGTTTGCATACAGGTAAATTAATTGTTTCTCCTTATCTGTCTGGTTTTCCTTAATCAATTTTTCATATTCCTCGAAAGTAAAATATTTACCATCGGTATTTTTGAAAAGGAAGAACTTCATTGCCCGGTCGTAAAATTTTTCATCGGTCAACATCCCATACTGGATAAACAACTTTAAGTCGTCCCATTTTTTCTCAAATTCTTCCCGTTTCTCTTTGAAAATATCATTCAACCTGTCGGCAACCTTTTTTGTAATGTGGCTGCTGATCTTTTTTACATTGGAATCGTTCTGCAGGTACGACCGTGAAACATTCAACGGAATGTCAGGTGAGTCAAGTACGCCGTGCAGCAATGTAAGGAATTCAGGGACAATATCTTCTGCCGAGTCGGTTACGAAAACCTGGTTGCAATAGAGTTGTATTTTATTTTTTTGTACCTCAATATTATTTTTAATCTTTGGGAAGTACAGAATCCCGGTCAGATTAAACGGATAATCTACGTTCAGGTGGATATTGAAGAGTGGCTCTTCAGCCATCGGGTACAACCGCCTATAGAAATTCCGGTAGTCTTCATCTTTCAGGTCGACCGGTTTTTTCGTCCATGCCGGGTTGGTTTCATTTATTTGATTGTCTTCATCGGTTTCAACCTCTTTTCCGTCTTTCCACTCTTTTTTCTTCCCGAAAATAATGGGGACAGGGAGGAATTTACAGTATTTTTCAAGGATTTCAAGGATTTTTGCTTCTTCAAGGAATTCGGCAGATTCGTCATTAATATACATTATAATATCGGTTCCGACTTCATCGCGTTCAGCCTCGTCAATGTCGTATTCGGGAGAACCCTCACAACTCCATTTGACTGCTTTGGCTCCTTCCTTATACGATTTTGAGATTATCTCAACTTTGCTGGAAACCATAAAAGCGGAATAAAACCCTAAGCCAAAATGCCCGATTATTGCATTGGCATCGTCTTTATATTTTTCGAGGAATTCGTTAGCCCCGGAGAATGCTATCTGGTTAATATATTTTTCAATCTCTTCGGAGGTCATCCCGATGCCACTATCCGAAACAGTGATTGTTTTTTTTCCTTTATCAAGCTTAATCACTACTTTTGGATTTGTTACATCGCCTGCATATTCGCCTTTTGATGCTAAAACCTTTAGTTTCTGAGTTGCATCAACGGCATTCGATACAATCTCACGCAGAAAAATGTCGTGGTCTGAATATAGGAATTTCTTGATAATAGGAAATAGATTTTCACTGGTTACGCCAATTTTTCCTTTTTGCATTTTATTTTATTTTAAGTTCAACATCTAAATTATGATGCCACTAAATCAAAGTATATGCCAATTACAAAATTGTGACGATTTGTCATTTGATTCCCGGTTGTACCCATTGCCTGAAATGGGTTAAATACTATTGATAAGGTATTAAAGAAAACTATCTTTGTTGTATCAAAATTTTAATCATGGTAAGGTTTCTTGATGATTTCTCATTAAAAAGTTATACAACATTTGGTGTTGCATGTAAGGCAAAGCATTTTTTCGAATTCACTGATTCGCCTGATTTAGAGGGATTCCTGAAGTCGGATAAATTTTGTAGAGAGAAAAAGTATTTTGTATTGGGGGGTGGCAGTAACCTGTTGTTCATTGACGATTACGATGGTTTGATTATCCACCCTAATGTGCCCGGGATAGAAATAATCAGGGAAGACAGGCAGCATGTATGGATTGAAGCGGGAGCAGGAGAGGACTGGGACGAGTTTGTACACTCCTGTGTTGCCCAGGGGTTTGGGGGGGTGGAAAACCTGTCGTTGATACCGGGTAAAGTCGGGGCTGCGCCGATCCAGAATATTGGTGCTTATGGGCGTGAAGTATGCCGGTTTGTTGAAGCCGTAAAGGGTTACGACATGAAAACCATGGAGGAGCACCATATTCCGGTAGCCGATTGTAAATTTGCTTACCGCAATAGTATTTTTAAAAGTGAGTTGAAAGGCAGGTTTATAGTTTTATCGGTAGTTTTCAGGCTGGATAAGTTCCCGGAGTTTGAATTGGGTTATGGCGGTGTTGAGGATGAGGTGAAAAGACTGGGCGGTGTAAACCTGCAAAATATCAGGCAGGCAATAATTAATATTCGTACCGGGAAATTGCCTGACACAAAAGAGGTGGGGAGTGCAGGGAGTTTCTTTAAGAATCCTGTTGTAAGCTACGCTGTTGCCTCCGATTTGAAGAAACGGTATCCTGATTTGCCAACTTACCCGGCAGGGGAGGGCAGGAGTAAACTTGCAGCCGGCTGGCTGATCGACCGCTGTGGATGGAAAGGTTACCGCAACGGAGGTGTTGGAGTACACGGGAAGCAGGCATTGGTACTGGTAAATTACGGGAATGCCACAGGTAAACAAATATTTGAACTTTCAGAAAAAATACGGCAATCGGTTTTTGAGGAATTTGGTGTGTCCCTGGAACGGGAGGTGGATGTGGTCTCCTAAATCTTATTTCCAGATACTGTTCGAATCCAGTGTATTACGATACCTCCTGGCATTCCGGTTATGCTCTGCCAGGGTACTTGAGAAATTGTGGTATCCTGAAAAGTCTTCTTTGGCACACATGTATAAATAGTTGTGCTTTTTGTAATTCAAAACAGCCTCAATCGATGATATTTCGGGGAAATTAATCGGCCCTGGCGGCAACCCTGCATTTAAATAGGTATTGTATGGAGAATCGGTTTCCAGGTGCTTGTTAAGTACCCGCTTGATTGTGAAGTCTTTAATTGCAAATTTCAGTGTAGGGTCGGCCTGCAGCGGGATGCCACGCTTCAGCCGGTTTATGTATAATCCGGCAACTACCGGTTTCTCCGCTTTTTTTATGGTCTCTTCCTGTACTATCGAAGCAAGGATAGAAACTTCTACAGGGGTCAGCCCTAGTTGCCCTGCTTTTTTCAGGCGTTCGTTATTCCAAAAACGGTCGTATTCAATTTTCATCCGCTTAGCAAAATTTACGGGACTGGTTGTCCAGTATACCTCATAGGTGTTGGGTATGAACATGGCTTTAAATGTTTCTTTGGTAAATCCCAGTTCATGGATTAATAATGAATCGGAGAAAAGCTGCAGGATAGAGGCCGAATCAGCCAAAAGGTATCTGCTGATAATACCTGCAAATTCTTCTTTAAACCGGACATTGTTGAAAATCACCCTGACAGGTTCCTGCTTCCCGATACGTAATATGTTTATCAACTCATTGGTATTCATTCCTTTCTGAAACAGGAAACGCCCCGGTTTTACCGACTCCCGGTAATCCTTCTTTTTGGCAACCCACATAAATGCTTTATAATTTATTAATGCATCTTTTGCCTTTAAGCTGTCAACCACCTGCCGGAATGTCGCATTCTCAGGGATAGTAATAATAAGGTCGGTTTTTACATTTTCTTTGAAAACATATTGGAAAAGTTGATACCCCCTGAGCCCAACAATGATAAATGCAACTGAAAAAAAGATAATAATATATTTCCCCAGTTTAGGGAACAGTATAATCTTATTGGTATTATTGATTGCCATAAATGGAACTATTTTTATGCAAAAATAAAGGATATTGGGATTAAAACAATTTTAAGTATTATTTTCGCGTACTTAGAAGCTGTTTAAATTTTTTATATATGCATCAGGTAAAACTTGCAGAGAATATATACTACCTTGGGTTTAACGACCGCCGTACCCATCTGTTTGAGAATATTTGGCCAATACCTCATGGTATTTCGTATAATTCATATTTAATTGTTGATGAGAAAATTGCTTTGGTCGATACTGTCGGACAACATTTCATTGATGATTATTTTCAGAAAATAGAAAATATTATAGGAAACAGGAAAATTGATTACCTGATAATTAACCACATGGAGCCTGACCATTCAGGTGCGATAAAACCGATTATTGCCCGTTACCCGGAAATCACACTTGTAGGCAATAAAAAAACATTTGGGTTTGTTGAGAGTTTTTACCTGAAACCGGAAAACACCTTTGAGGTTTATGATAATGCGGCACTCGACCTGGGCAAAAACAAATTGCAATTTCAGATGATCCCGATGGTACACTGGCCAGAAACAATGGTCACATTTGAAGAAACAAATAAAATTTTATTTTCGGGCGATGCCTTCGGGAGCTATGGTACGCTTGACGGAGGAATATTTGATGACGAGATAAACCTCAATTTTTACGAAGTAGAGGTTATGAGGTACTTCACCAATATTGTTGGGAAATATTGCCCACACACCCGGCGGGCAATGAAAAAACTGGAGCCGCTTGATATAAAAATGATTGCTGCCACCCATGGGCCTGTTTGGCGTAGCGACCTAAATTGGGTATTAAGCCGGTATGAAAAATGGAGTTCGTACACTACCGACAGCGGAGTTGTGATTGTTTACGGGTCGATGTATGGGAATACACAAAAGATGGCAGAGGTGATTGCCCGCCAGTTGGCCGAAAGAGGCATAAAGAATATCAGGGTTTATGATTCATCAAAGACCCACTTATCGTATATCATCAACGATATTTTTAAATACAAAGGATTTATAGTTGGGAGCTGCGCTTACAACAATGCTTTGTTCCCGAATATTGAAATCCTGCTTTCAACCATTGAACATATAGCACCCAAAGGGCACCTTCTGGGAATATTTGGCAATTACTCATGGAATGGCGGAGGGGTAAAGAACCTTATGAAGTTTGCAGAAAAGATTAAGTGGGACCTGGTTTACGGCCCAATTGAAGAAAAAGGGGCTTTGAAGGTTGATAAATATGAGGAATGTATCAAATTAGCCGATGCAATGGCAGTTAAACTGCTTGAGATGTAAGGATTGAGGGCTTGTAACATAACTCACAGCTCATTCAGAAATACCTGTTCCTAAGGTATCTGCGCCGGTAGAAATCTATATCGTAACTAAAATAAAATTCATGTGTCCCGTTTTGGTATTCACGGATCTCGGTAAGTGTAAAATCAAAAGCATACCCAATGGTAATATTACTTGTAATTGCTATTTGGGTAATAGCGGCTAGTGCATCGCCTGTCCGGTACATCAGCCCTACTTCAATACGGTCTTTTATGTGGAGGTTTGCTGCAATATCTACCTGCAAGGGTGCCCCGATTGTGCCTTTTACCAATATTGAAGGTTTAAACTTGAAATTATTTGGTAAATCAATAAGGTAACCGGCAGTCAGGTAAATATGCCTTGTTTCAGCCACCGATGAATAATTATTATAGTTGGCTTTGAAATCATTTGTAATAAGTTTGGGTATCGAAAGGCTTATATAATATCTATCGGTATAAAGGAATCCCCCCACACCGAAGTTGGGCATGAATTTCAGGTCGATTTCTCCCTGGTAGGCCGGATCGAACCGGTTATCAGGGTAAAGTTTATATGCACTTAGGTTATTGTTGTAATTTGTGAATCCGAATTTCACTCCTAACCTAAGGAATAATTTATTTGATAATAACACTTTATATGAATAATCGCCAAAAACACTCAGCCGGTTTTCCCTGCCGATCTGGTCGTGGATGATATTGAACCCTACTCCAACGAATTCATTCTTTATGGGGCTGTGGAATGAAATTAATTCTGTTAGTGGTGAGCGGTCGATCCCGGCCCATTGTTTCCTTACCATAGCCAAAAAACCCAACCTTTCCCACATGCCCGCGTATGCCGGATTGATTGATTGCATGTTGAACATATACTGAGTAAACATAGCATCCTGCTGCCCCTTCGCCACCAATGAACCAAGGGAAATAATTATTACTAAAATATATTTTTTAATAATCCTTATTTTCATCACCTATCTTTATTACTCTTTTTATTATTCACAACCAGTTCTTTTAATGTCTAATTTGAGATCATAACCGTCCCTGAACGTTTTTCGCCATTTCCGAGGTCAAGTATATACAGGTAGTTGCCCGGAGGCAACGACTGACTACCCAGACTCCATTTATGTTTGGAACTCCCATCCCACCATGCTGCTTCGTCACTCCCCCAGTAATCAAGGTTGCCATAGTGTATTTTCTCAAATATTTTATTCCCCCAACGGTTAAATATATACATTTTAGCATCGGGGTAATTCTCAATACAATAAATGCGGAAGTAGTCGTGCACACCATCTCCGTTTGGCGAAAATCCTTCCGGGATATACAATGAACAGGTATTGTCTACATCCAGGTAATCCGGATGCCCGTCTAAATCCATGTCGTCATTACTATAATCCCCGTCACCATTATTGTCTTCGTCCTTTGTCAGAATATTATCGGCATCGTCATCAACATCACGCCAATCCCTTGTCCCGTCATGGTCGAAATCCTGTAACGGGGAGTTACTCCCTATAGGATTCTGCCCGTTGGCACGATTCGTATTCCAATTGACAATGTCATAGGCATCGTCTAAACCATCCTGGTCGGAATCGATTCCATAGGGCAATATATCCGCAATCCCATCGGCATTAATATCGTGCCCCTCAATCGAATCAGGCACATTGTCATTGTCGGCGTCCAGGTCCAGGTAGTCGGCAATTGTATCCCCATCTGTATCAATTGGGTCAAATGGGGTTCCATTATTATCCGGGTCGTACGCATCGTCCCAGCCATCGCCATCAGTATCTTTACCCAGGGGAGGTATGTAGTCAAATTCGCCCTGCCCTTCAATATTATCTACAATACCATCGTTGTCTGCGTCAATATCCAGGCTGTTGGGGATACCATCGCCATCGGTGTCAATACTCCTGTCGCCTTCCATTACATCCAAAATACCATCATCATCATCATCAACATCGTCAATGTCGGGTACCCCATCGCAGTCATAGTCATCGGCAACAACAATCCTGACTGTAGCCTGCCCGCATTTTACCGGGAACCCGTCATCACATATCTCATAAACAAACGTATCAAGCCCTAAGAATCCTTCATCAGGTTGATAATTGAATGTCCCATCGGCATAAATTGTCAAAGTACCGTGCATCGGATCTATAACAGGTACCTGGTTTACTGCAATATTGTCACGGTCAGGGTCATAATCATTTGCCAGCATATCTTCGATAATTGGTTTGCACCCGATAACGTATTCATCGTCATTTGCAACAGGTGCAATTCCTGGCTGGCGGACATCAATGTATACTTTTGCCGTATCGCACAGGCTACCGCATGGAATCCCATCATCGCAAATTATATATATCAGCGAATCGTAACCGGTAAAGCCTGTATTGGGGATATAGGTAATCGTATGGGTGTCCAGGTTGTATGATGCCGTGCCGTTTCTTGTACTGCTTAAAATAGTCACTGACGTGAAATCAAGTTCACCATCATTATCAAAATCGTTTTGTGTAATGTTAAGTTCTGATGTTTTATTTTGAGATACAGTAATATAATCATCAATGGCTTCCGGGGCCTCATTGCCTGTTATGGTTACGTTTGAAAGGCAGGTTGAACTGTTAAGGCTGTAGTCGGTTACAGTCATTGACACAACAGTATTGCCAATATCGTTGCAGTCGAATTCAGAGACGTCCAGTTGCATTGAACCAATGCCGCATTCATCGAAACTTCCGTCATCAACCATTGTAGTGGCTAATTTTGCAGTGTTGGTTTCATCCAGTTTAACCACCACATCCTTACAAAGGGCAGTAGGTGCAAAACTATCCACAACCGCCACATTTGCCGAGCATGAGCCAATGAGCGTATAGATATCAATAGCCGTTAAATTGACGGTATTGTCACCAATATCATTACAATCAAAATAAGACTTGTCAATAAACATTGATTGTAACCCGCAGTTATCGAATGTCCCATCGTCAACACTGTGTTTTGTTATCGAAGCACTTCCGTTTTTATCCAGGTAAACTGTAATATCCTTACATAATGTTACCGGAGGTAAAACATCGTTTACTTCGACAAATGCGGAGCAGGTAGAAGAGTTCCCTTCCAAATCGGTAAGGGAAACCTGAACCTCTTGTGGTGTTCCGATATGTGAACAATCAAACTCTGAAGGGAAAACCGATAGGGATAAGTCTTCCAACACTCCACAATTATCGGTCGAACCTTTCGTAATCTCGATTAAATCAACCTGGGATAAGATATGGCTGCCATTGGTATCTATTGAAACATTGATATTGTTGCATATTGCAACGGGTGCAATACTATCCGTAATTGTAATCGTTTGAGTACATATTGAAACATTGTTGCACTGGTCGTAAATTTCATAAGTGCGGGAGATTACCCTTGGCCTGGTAAAATCATTCAATACTTCAGAAACCATGTTGAAAGAGCTGTCGGTTATCCCGCAATTGTCGGTTGCAATACCGCCTGCTGCAATAAACTCGTAAACATCAGTAAATGGTGCCGGAACCTGCGAATAACATTCGACCTCCAGGTCATCCGGGCAGCTGAACTCAGGAGCTATGGTGTCTGCAATAGTAATTTGTTGGTAACAAACAGCTGTATTGTTGCATAGGTCCGAAATTTCATAAGTCCTTGTAATTGTTGCCGGGCAGGCAGTGCCGTCAGATACCTCAGAAACCATGCGGAATGACCCTTCATCAATCTCGAAATCATCGTAAGCTGAGCCGTTTGCTGCGGTAAATTCTTCGTAATTCGTATATGCAGGAGGTACTTCATCGATACATTGTACCGTAACATTCTCCGGGCATATTATTTCGGGAGGGGTATCATCATTAATAATAATCCTTTGAGAACAGGAGGCTGTATTGTTGCATGAATCGGCAACTTCGTAGATACGTGTAATAATTTCGGGGCATGAATTACCATCGGAAATTTCTGATACCAGGCGGAACGATGACTCGTTAATTCCACAATTGTCAGAAGCATACCAGCCGGCAGCAATAAATTCTGCAAAACTTGTAATCGCTGGAGGAATAGCCTCGTTTGGGCCAATCAGATAGTCCTTGTTGCATGTTATTTGAGGCGGTGTTGTATCATTTTTTGTAATAATCTGGGTGAATGCTGTTGTATTTCCGCAAAGGTCTGATACCCTGTATGTCCTGGTTATAATTTCCGGGCAACTCCCGGTTGATTCGGAACTGGATAGAGTGAAGCTGTTTTCATCAATCCCGCAATTATCCTTGGCTTGCCCACCTGCTGCCCTGAACTCAGAATAGTTCTGATAAGGTAAAGGTATACTGCATTCGGTTGTAATATTTTCCGGGACTGAAGTGAACTCCGGGTCGGTAACATCATGCACTGTTATGGTTTGGGTGTAAACGATTGAATTTCCACAGAAATCTGAGATACGGTAGTCCCTGGTAATAATATCCGGGCAACCACCTGTCGACTGCGAATTTAATAATACGAAACTGTTAACATCAACACCGCAGTTGTCAGATACCGAACCTCCTGCATTTACAAAGTCTTGATACCCATTGTATGGTTCAGGGGCTTCACATTCAACTATTATATCCTTTGGTGTCGATTCAAATATAGGTGGAACCAGGTCGTTTAGTGTAATTGTTTGGCTGAACGTAGCCGGATTACCACATGCATCAAAAATGATGTATGTGCGGCGTATGTTCCTGGGGCAACTCTCGGTAAGCACTACCTGGCCGAAAAGCCTGAAACTTGAAGTTACCAGTTCGCAATTATCGGATGCTTCGCCGCCTGCATTCCTAAATTCTGTATAATTCGCATACGGAGCCGGCAGGTTACAGTCGGAGAATAGATTTCGCGGTGTGGAGGTAAACCTTGGAGGTGTATTGTCATCGACCGTAATAATCTGGCGGCAGGTTACTACATTCCCACATGCATCCTCAATGCTGTATGTACGAGTAATAATTTCGGGGCATGTACGGTTATTATTTTCTTCAGAAAGGAGCTCGAATGTTCCCGGTATCAATCCACAATTACTGGAAGCCGAACCTCCCGCATCTATAAATGAATTCAGGTCGGTATACGGAGCCGGCACATCATCCTTGCATTGGAATGTCAGGTTGGCAGGGCAATTTATCTGTGCATCGGCATTCTGTAATACGGAAATCAGTTGGGTGCATGAAGTGGTATTCCCACACATATCTGCAATCTGGTATGTACGCGTTATCTCTTCGTAATCGCCATTTATTACCGATGTTTCAGAAATAAGGGCAAATGAGCTTTGGTCAAGTTCGCAATTGTCGGATGCAGTTCCTCCGTCAGTTATAAACTCAGAATAGTCGGTGTATGCTCCCGGTACAACCTCGTTTGGCTGAATATCGATTACTGCGGGGCAACTGATTACCGGGTTTGTGATATCATCAATAATTATAAACTGCGTACAGGTTACCGAATTTCCACAGGAGTCGGTTATTTGATATGTACGGGCAATAGTATCCTGGCAGGTTAATCCATCGTATACTTCAGAGGCCAGGGTAAATGTGGAGGCATTGATTCCACAATTGCTCGATGCTAATCCTCCGGCATTTATAAACTCATCATAATCAGTATATTCAGTGGGTACATCGGACAAACATTCAACTGTAATGGTTGTTGGACAGGTTATTTGAGCTTCTGCATCTAACGAAATAGTTAATTTCTGGCTGCAGGTTGCTGTGTTGCCACATAAGTCAGCAATTTGGTATAAACGTGTAACTGCTTTCAGATTGGCCTCGGATGTTGTCGTCTCTGATAATAATTGTAATGAGTTTTCATCAATAGCACAGTTATCCGTAGCCGGGATGCTGGCAATAACCAATTCATTATAGTTTGCATAAGGGGCAGGAATAACTTCGTCAAATAATAATGATGTATCAGGGGCACAAGTCAAAACAGGTGCGGTAACATCGTTAATAATTATTAGTTGTGTACATGTTATAATATTATTACAGGTATCGGTAATTTCATAAGTCCGTGTTATTGTTTCGGGGCATGACAGGCTGTCGCGGGCTTCTGAAATAAAGGCAAATGAGCTTTCGTTAATTCCGCATTTGCTTGTAGCAGAACCACCTGCCAGCACAAATTCTAAATAATCTGAATAAGCAGTAGGTATCTGCTCCGGGCATTCAACAGTAATGGTTGGCGGACATGTAATACTCTCTTCGGCATCGTGCATTACGGTGGTAATTTGCGTACAACTGCCTAAGTTGCCACAAAGGTCGGCAATCTGGTAAGTACGTGTAATAACTTCAGTAATATTGACAAATATTGTGTCCTCATTGATTAGGGCAAACGAGCTTTCATTAATCCCGCAATTGTCGCTGACAGTTCCTCCCGCATTGATAAATTCTGTGTAATCGGCAAATGCCCCGGGAACAGGTTCGTATGGTAATATTGTTGTGTCAGTAGGGCATGTTATTTCCGGATTTGTAGTGTCATTGACAACGATTAATTGTATACATGAGACTGTATTATTACATGAATCGGTAATTTCATACGTGCGCGAGATAGTTTCCGGGCATGTAAGGCTATCATTCACTTCAGAAATTAAGGAGAAGGTATTTTCATCTATCCCACAATTACTTGAGGCAGCGCCTCCGGCAAAAATAAATTCACTGTAATTATTATAAGCCGGTGGTATCTGAGTCGGGCATTCTACTATAATAGTTTCCGGGCAGGTAATTGTAGTTTCTGCATCAAGCAAAATATCAATTATTTGGCTACAAGATGTTGTGTTTCCACAAAGGTCTGCAACCTGATAGGTCCGGGTGATCTCAATATTCATTGCGGTTATGACAGAATCTTCGGAAATAAGCATGAATGAACTTTCGTCAATTTCACAATTATCATCAGCATATCCGTTGGCAACCACAAATTCATTGTAATTTATAAATGCAGCCGGTACTGATTTGCCCGGTTGAATAAGAGTATCCGGCGGGCAGGTAATTTCAGGGCTTGTCGTATCATTCACTGTAATAATATGGTCGAATTCGGCAACGTTACCACAATCATCATAAATGCGGTATGTACGTGTAATTATTAGCGGGCAGAAGGCTGTATTGATAACTTCTCCAGCATAGGTGAAGCTGGAAGTATCCAGGCTACAATTGTCAATTGCCAACCCCCCGGCTTGTGCGAATTCGCTGTAGCTACTATAATACGGAGGAATATCACATTGTGTGGTTGTATCATTCGGAACTGAAACAAATACCGGATTAATTGAATCTAGGATTAGAATTGTTTGGTTTATTTCAGAAGTGTTACCACAAATATCTTCAATTTGGTATGTCCTTGTAACGATCCCGGCACATCCCGGATCAGGTGATTCTCCTATATATGAAACAGTTACTGTCCCACAATTATCTGTTTCCCCAGTCACATCATTAATATCTGAAGGGGGAATTTCAGAATAACAAACAAATGGGCCAAGTATAGGTAATGCATCAGCCGTAGGCGAAATGGTGTCATTAATAATAATTAATTGCTGGCAATTAACAACCCCTCCGCAGGAATCGGATATTTCGTAAGTGCGGGTAATAACCTCGGGGCATGAGTTGC
>JAADGO010000164.1:18069-32283 GCA_013152355.1 Chlorobiota bacterium | reverse complement strand
CAATAAATCTTTATTATGTGCAAGGATCTGCTCAATGGAATACAGAAGTAATTCTGCACCGGATTCACCGGCATGGATATTTCCGATCAATGCACAGGCATTATTCAGATTGCCAATGAGTAATCCATTAATTGGATTGCCTTCACGCGTTTTGCCAAAGGTATGTTTTCCTACGACATTTGGATAAGTCTGTGCTAACCGACCCATTGCAGACTCTATCTTCTCTTGCGGCCACCATACATTTGGGTCTCTAATTTTGCAGCATAACGGCCCGGCGATTATTTTCCCACTGGGAGATTGCAACCAATATATATAAGAATACCCTTGTTTTACGGCATGGTCTTCATACTGGAATATACCTGAACTATCCGTCTCCGCCTCTAAAGTAGCCTCGAATGCTGTAGTCGCCGACCTAATATCAAGGCTTTGAATAAACCGTTCAACCTCAAGGGAGTATGGAATCTGATACCGCCCTAATTCCAAACGTTTAATACTCACGGGAATAGGCCCTTGCAATTTTACAGGACTTTTGAAACTAAGGCTTATATAACGCTGCTGTACCACTGTCCCCTTAAGATTTCCCTGGGCATAGCCATGAAACAATGCACATAGGAAGGAAATTGCAAAAAATGTTTTTTTGAGTTTCATTTGTTTAATTATTCTTCTGATAGTTCAACTTTTATAATGGACATTTCATAATTGTTTTCCTTATTCTGAAAGTTTGTAGACCTCACTGCCGGCCATCAGAAAAGCCCCGGAGCCATAGTATTCATTATCATCATATAATACTTTATCAGGAGCATCACCAACCCGTTGTACATATCCTAATTTGCCGTCAGGGTGAATCGATTTTACCAAAAGCTTCCATGATTTTTTCACTGCCGGCAAATATGTGTTTTTATCCAGATAACCATTATTTATTCCCCAGGCAAGTGCATAACAAAAGAATGCCGTGCCACTTGTCTCAATACTCTCATAATCAGATCTATCTAACAGGCTTGAAGCCCAGTACCCTTCCGGTTGCTGGATTTTAAGCAAACTGGCTGCCATGTCCTTAAACATCTTCTCATAAAAAGCACGGCTTTTGTAATCCTTGGGCATAGCTTCCAATGTTTTCACCAATCCACCCATTACCCACCCGTTTCCTCTCGACCAGAAGACTTTCTTCCCGGTTTTAGATTTTGCTTTGAAAAAGCGGTCATCCCTGTAATAAAGATGTTCTTTTTTGTCGTAAAGATATTCGTACGTAATATGCCATAAACGATCCATTTCGTTGATATACCTTTCTTCGCCGGTAACAGCTGAAAATTTTGCCCAGGCCGGTGGTGCCATAAACAGGGCATCACACCAACTCCACCAATTCTTCCAATAAGCGTTACCTTCAAAAGTAACATCAGGCTTTTTAGGATGACGGGCAAACTGCATATCCAGCACATAGCGTACATATTGAATCATTTCCGGGTCACGGTATTTTCCATAAAAGTCGATGTATGACTGTGCCGTTGCCAATACGTTTGCATTGTACGGACATGGATTAACCTTCCATTCTATCCGGTTAAAAATACGATACATCTCCTGAAGGTATCTTTCCTCTTTTCGAACTTCATAAAAATCCATTAGTCCCGCCCAGAATGTGCCTGCCTGCCAGGTCCAAGGGTGATTTTTATGTGGATTGGCAAGTTGCCAATCAGCCACCTTTTTCATTGTTGAATAAACCAACTCCTTCTTAAAGTCATAACTTAATAATTCTGTTTTTTTACTCTTCCCTGAAAATAACAGTTGCCCTTTAACATTAGCATATATGTGAATTGCCTGAATTGTTGTAAATAAAACAAGTATAATCGGAATTCTAAAAATCTTTGCTTTCATATAATTGTTAGTTAATTATCTACAATGAATTTCTTCCAATATAATTTATAGGCAAAACTTCTGACTGTTTTGTTTTCCCTAAAACGGCTTCCGCAGCTAGTTGCCCAAGTCGCCTGAAATCAGTTGAAATGACTGATATGCCTTTACGGATTACCTTTTTTATAGACGTATCGTTGAAACTCAAAAGTCCTACCTGCTCACCGGGGGTAAAACCTTTCTTTTCGGAGGCTTCCAGTACTTCCACCATATCAGCATCCTCAATTACCACATAGGCCTGCCCGGCTTTCAAATCAACTTCTTTACAACTTTCAATCACCTGGTGAGTTATAGATATTGAATCGCAAAAAGCATTAAAGCTCTTTACTATCTGGGTTGAATGCCCTTTGCCTTTTGGGAATATTAGAAAAATACTTTCGTATTTTGCAATTTCGTTTGATGCCTGCTTTAAAGCCTCAAAGGTGCCGTTATAAAAATCCTGTGTAAAACTCAATGCTTCCCGGGGCATCCAGTCATCCCTTGAGCATACAATTAAATCTCTGACAGGAATCTTTTTCAATTCTTTTCGAACCGTTTTATGGTCGAAGGAGGTAATAATGTATTTCCCATATTTCCCAATATTCTCACGCAGGATTGCATTAAAAACCCGAGGATTATAATGATGGAAATATACATCTACCTGGGCATTGGAACCAAGGCTGTCGACCACAGAATTATAAAACAGTTCCATATATGGATTGAAAGATTGAATTAACATCATAACCTTCATCTTATTCTTAAAATTATCTGAGATTATAATGTATCCAAGCCTCTCTTTTGAGTCGATAATACCCCGCTTCTTTAAAATATCATACGAACGTACTACCGTTTTCCTGGCTACCCTGAATTCATCAACAGCCTTGTTTACAGTTGGTAACAAATCGCCCACTACCAGTATTTTTTCTTTTATGGCCACAATAACCGCTTCTGCAATAGCCTCTGATTTAGATAAGAACTTCTTTTCATTCTCAGAGATATACTGTTTTAATAAAGTCGGGGTATCTTCCATTCTTGTATCACTTTGTGCCATCTTGTGCTACTTTGTGCTGCAAATATAGAAAAAATATCATTACTCCCCTGTTTAAATTTAACTTTAAACAACTTCAATGGATTTTCTTTGTATTGATTCAAAAAAGGAATCCCAAAGGGATGGGATGTAATAGCACAGGGTGTAGTGTACACGTAACCCTGTGAGGGGCAATGTTAATGTATGGCAGGGCTGAAAGTCCGGGAGGTAATGAATTTTAAACCAACCGGAATACCATGAAAAAGGTATCATTCGGGGATGGGGTACGATTTTTTTTTAAAGGGTATAACCTGGAAGTAATAATTCCGTGCCTAAAGTTTAGCCCACTATTAAAAAAAACAAAAGCTTTATTTTAGCTGCACTGTTGCAGAAGTATAATATTTGTTTAAATACCTGGTAGTTGTTTCAGCAATAATTGTAATACTCTTTTCATTGGTGGTAAAAGGCATCATTATTTCGCCTACCCCATTATTCACCGGTAGTTTCTTCAGGTTTTTGGTGACATATTTCCCGTCAGCCAGGCTTCCCAGGTAATACACAACCCTTTTTGTATTATTCGACATGCGAGCGGTAATAAGAATATTACCCCCGGTTTCATTTTTCTTTAAAATCAGTGTTGGTTGCTTCACCTCTTTTCCACTTTGGGAATATTCCTTCAACCCAATTGCCGGCAAGCCCTTACTATATTCATATACCGATTGCAGCTTACCATCTTTGTGATATCGCCGGCAAACCCCGTCAAGCAATCCATTTTTGTAGGATTGTTCTTTCCAAACAACCGGTTTTTCCCCGTTATATGCTTTGTAGTAGGTATATGCCATACCATCTCTTTTATTTCTTTTGTAAGGGATCTTCGAATAAAGGCTTCCATGCAGGTAATACCTTTTCTGTACCCCATGCCGTAATTTTGTCCCTTTCAGAACAGGGATTTCATATTCAATTTTATTCGGGCTGTTTGCAAATACTTTTTGAATGACCAGGATACTGTCGCCTACAACTTTCTCATCGCTTGCTTTCTTTTCCGATTGGTTAAAACACGAAGGTAATATAACGAATAGCAAAAAGACCAGGAAGATTATTCGTACTTTCATGGTAACTATTTTAAACAAAGGTAACTAATAATATCTATATTTGCGCTTCGAAATATAAGGACAGAATATAAGAAGCTGTTTAAGAATTATTGAAGGTGGATATGGAATCAAAAAGCCCTTCTCCAGACTGATAATTCCTATTTTGAAAAAATTCACAGAAAAAATTTGGTGGCAATAAAAAATGATTTATTTTTGCAGTCCCAATTTCAGGGAGTTATTTAAAAGAAGGGCCCGTTCGTCTAGGGGTTAGGACGCCAGGTTTTCATCCTGGTAGCAGGGGTTCGAATCCCCTACGGGCTACAAAAATTTTATTTACAGAAACAACAAGATGGCACATCACAAGTCGGCATTAAAAAGAATCAGGCAAGACCAGAAAAAAAGGTCGCACAACAAGTATTATGCAAAAACTACCCGTAATGCAATCAGGGAATTGAGGGGTGAGAAAGACAAAGAATCTGCAGGAAAGCGTTACCCGGAAGTTGTTGCGATGATTGACAAATTGGCAAAAAGGAAAATTATCCATAAAAATAAAGCCGCCAATTTAAAATCGAAATTAGCGATTCATATCAATGATATGTAAAAAAAGGATTCTCAAAAATATAGAGAAGCCTCTCCGTTTTTGCGGGGAGGCTTTTTTTTAAGGGTATACCTAGAAGTAACAATTTTTTCGCCAAGTACTGACCTGAGATGCCGCAACTCAGCAGGTGACTTCGAGTCACCTGCTGAGTATGAGAATTACCCCTACGCAATCAAAAGATACACTTTCCACAACTTTTCCATGTAATCCTAAAATAGGGATAGCTTAATTGCTACAATTTTGTTAAATTGTGGGATAAATAATTTGCAGTGCAAGAATATAAAAGGTTGAACATAAAACAGTGGGCTGCAGAAGACCGCCCCCGTGAGAAATTATTGGCAAATGGAGTACGGGCACTTACCGATGCCGAATTAATTGCCATCATTATCGGATCAGGCAATTTGGACGAAACAGCAGTGGAACTGTCGCGAAGGATCCTAACCGCAGTAGGGAATGATTTGAATGAGCTGGGCAAGAAAGGCATAAGTTACCTGACCGGATTCAACGGGATTGGCGAGGCAAAGGCAATTAATATTATTGCTGCCATTGAGTTGGGCAAACGCAGTAAAGAAGCGGATGTATTCAAACACGAAAAAATAACCGGCAGCAAAGACGTAGCTGAATTATTTTTACCAATACTTACAGACCTGGAACATGAAGAATTTTGGATACTCTTCCTTAACAGGGGAAACAAAATTATTGATAAACAAATGGTTAGCAAAGGAGGGCTTTCGGGGACAGTGATCGATGTACGGTTAATAATGAAAATGGCTATTGAAAAACTGGCAAGTTCTATAATTTTATGCCATAATCACCCGTCAGGGAACATTACAGCCTCAAATGCAGATATACAGATAACCCGGAAGCTGGCCGAAACAGGGAAAATAATGGATATACCTGTGCTCGACCATGTAATTATCGGGCATAAAGAGTACCTTAGCTTTACAGATGAGGGGCTTTTATGAAATGATTCCGGCAATCTTAATTCTTATACGTTTAAAACCGGGCAACTATGATTTTAATCTATTCCGAAGAGTTAACACCCCGCTTTGAATATATTTCGAGATTAATTTTCGAAGATATTCTGAACGTCAGCATCTCTTTTACCTCCAACTCTTCAGAATTCAGGAAATCGGAACTGCCAAAAATTAATTACTCTTATGAGAAGTTTGATGATGAGCTTTACCTGAAACCTCATAGGATATTGTTTTCAAAGGCATTAATCTACCCCGATTTTGGACCGGTGCCCTATGATGGGCAGAAATACTTTTTCGAAACCTCAAAAGACTCATTCCTGCCCTTTGACCCCCTGGCTGCATCATTTTTCGTTGTTACCAGGCTTGAAGAATACCTCGAAAAACACAAAGGCAAATACGGCCGGTATAGTAGTAGTCAAAGTATTTTGTTCAAATACGATTTACTCGAAAAACCGGTGGTCAATATATGGGCTGCTATCCTTGCCCAAAAGATTAAAGAACGGTACCCGGCTATTGAATTCCCCAAAAGAAAGTTTCAATTCATCTCTACCATCGACATTGATAATGCCTGGGCTTATTCTAATAAAGGGTTGATCCAAAACACCGGGGCACTTATAAAAGGGCTGGTGAGAAACAGGGCAGGCAACTCGGAACGCCTGAAAGTTTGGTTTAAAACAAAAAAAGACCCCTACGACACATACGACTACATGAATAATGTATTCAAAGGGAAAGAAAAGAATGTAATTTTCTTTTTCCTGCTGGGCGATTACTCCAAATACGATAAAAATATTTCGCATAATAATAAAAACCTCCGGAAGTTAATCCGGTCAATAAGTGCAAGATATACCATTGGCATCCACCCGTCATATTCTTCCAGCCGAAAGGGGAAGTCATATAAAATAGGGAAGGAGGTTAACCGGTTGAGAAAAATTACCGGAAAAGAAATAACCAAAAGCAGGCAACATTACCTGAGGTTATCTTTTCCAAAAACTTACCGCAGGCTCATTAAACAGGGTATATTAGAAGACTATACCATGGGCTACGCAGCCAGGGTTGGGTTCAGGGCAGGGATATGCACGCCCTTCCTTTTTTACGACCTGAAAAAAGACCGGGTAACAAATCTTAGGGCCTACCCGTTTCAGGTAATGGATGTAACCCTGAAGAATTACCTGTCATTAAATCCCGAAGAGGCTAAAAAGACGATAGAAAGGCTAATACTTGAGGTGAAAAGTGTGGGTGGCACCTTTATAAGCATTTGGCACAATGAAACATTAAACGGGCAGGGCGACTGGGCAGGTTATAAAGAGGTTTTTGAGTATATGAACGAATTGGGAGTTAAACTGGAGAATGAATAATCTATATAAAATCCGCCTGTTAGGCCAACAGGATATTGATTACGAAAAGTGGGGGCAAACCATTGAGAATGCCCAAAATAAAAGGCTATATGCCCGCTCCTGGTATCTGGATTTAGTTGTTAAAGAGTGGAGTGCCTTAATTTTTGGCGATTATGAATATGTGATGCCCTTGCCCTTAAAAAAGAAATACCGGATAACATACGTTTACCAACCCGAATACATTCAGCAACTGGGTATATTCCCTACCCCGCCTTTTGAAATACAGGAGGCTTTTGCCCTCCGGCTGAGAAATCAATTCAGGTTGGTTAGCTACCAGCTTAACAGCGAAAATAACATTAATGCTTTTAAAGATTTTAAAGCTACCGAAAAAGTGAATTTCTGTGTTAATCTTCAACCTTCGTATAAAACACTGTACTCAAACTTTTCGCAACATGCAAAAAGAAATATCAGAGCAGCCGAAAACAACAAGGTTAAAATAATCAAAGGGCAACTGCCTTATGAGTATATGGTGGCAAAGAGGAGTTCCATAAGGACAAAGGTGGAAGAATCTACTTACAAGAAACTTACTTTACTGATGTCAAACACAATAACTTCGGGTAAAGGGGTGGTTTATGCAGCTTACTCTTCGGTGAATAATCTTTGTGGAGCTGCTTTTTTCCTTTTAGACGGAGGCAGGGCATTTTACCTGAACGCATTTTCGACCGATGAAGGACGCAAAAACAGGGCAATGTATGCCGTTGTGAATGAATTTATAAAAGAACATTCCGAAACGGACCTGGTGCTTGACTTCGAAGGTTCAATTATTGGGGGGATAGCAAGGTTTTATAAAGGCTTTGGGGCATTGCCCGAGAATTATTTCTATATTTATTCCAACAGGCTTCCTGTTATCAAAAGTTTCATGAAGTAGTTTGGATATGAACCGGCAGTATATAAAAAAACTTTCTTATATATTTTCAAAACCGCTCCCTTTTAAGGTGTTGAGGTACTTTTCTGATGAGAATTTTATTTTCCCTTTTTATCATTTGGTTTCCGATACCGTCCCTTTACACATTAAGCACCTTTACCCGGTTGTTTCCAGGCAACGGTTTTTGTCCGATTTAGATTTCCTGCTGAAGCATTTTAACCCGGCTACAATTGACGATGTTTTGAACTACGTCAGAAACGGGAAAAAATCAGAGAAGCCACTTTTCTTTTTGAGTTTCGATGATGGTATGCGTGAATGTTACGATATTATTTACCCCATCCTGAAACAAAAAGGCATTCAGGCGGCATTTTTTATCAATCCGGCCTTTGTCGATAATAAAGAGTTATTTTTCAAGCATAAGGTCAGCCTTATTGTTGAGAAACTTAAAAACACAAATGCCCATCATATTTTTTCAGAAATATCAGGGATACTCAATGCCCCAAATGCCCATCCTGAACGCTTAACTGAACGCATACGGCAGTTGGGGTACGCTAACCAGGCCGAAATAAACAAAATCGGGGTAATTTGCGCATGCGATTTTAACGGCTACCTAAAAAAGCAGCAACCTTTTATGACACTTGAACAGATTAAGGAATTAAACGACCTGGGTTTTCATATTGGTTCACATAGTTTCGACCATCCCGAGTTCAGGAAGCTCGATGAAGGGCAAATGCGGTTGCAGGTTGCCAAAAGTATGGCTTACCTCACAAAAAACATAAATCCGGGGGTCGTAACATTCGCCTTCCCGTTTACCGACTTCGAAGTGCCGGCTTCTTTTTTCAACTACCTTCACAAAGAGGCAGGCATTGATATTACATTTGGCACGGCCGGGATTAAAAAAGACCCCGAAATAAAACATATCCAACGCATTCCGATGGAAGAAGCAGGAATGAAAAGTGCAGAAAGGGTTATTCGTTCAGAATATGCTTATTTTTGGATGAAATTGTTGTTTAGGAAAAATACGATTACGCGCCGATGAACCTGATTCAAAAGTTTTATTACTCATTTAAAAAATTCTCCGGGAATCGTGCATTCTGCATAAACGGGCAGGATATTTCCTATGCCGAATTCCATGAATATATTAATGGGGCACGGGAACTGCTGGAGCGTGAAATTACAGGCAAAAATAATCCGGTAGGGATAGTTTGTTTCGAATGTATTGAAACTTATGCAGCCATATTTGCAACATGGTTTAGCGGCAACTATTTTATCCCTGTAAACCCGAAGCACCCGCTGGAAAGGAATATGGCAGTGGTGGGGAATACGGGTGCCCGTTATGTTTTTTCAACAAAAGAGGATGTGGGTGGGATTATCAATACCAATAAAATAAGATTGCTCAATATTAACGGATTAAAATCAGCAGTTGATAAAGAACCGGATGTAGGCAACGAGCAAAGGATGTATGTATTAACTACTTCGGGAAGCACCGGAGTACCCAAATATGTTCCAATAAACCTTGGGAATGTAACAGCGTATTGTACGGCCTTTATGCAGATGTTCCCCGAACTAAAAAGCGGTATATCTGTCCTTCAAACTCATGACCACACCACCGATGCGGCTTTTACCAGTTATTTACTACCCCTGTTGGCAGGGGCTTGTATATATACTTTGCCCGAGGGGCAGTTTAAATTCCTTTCCATTGCCCGGTTAATGTCGGATAAAAAGGTGAATTGGGTGAAACTAACGCCGTCTGTGTTAACTTACCTGAGTCCTTACATCCCCAAGCTTGATTTGAAACATATCCTCCATTTTGGATTTGGGGGCGAAGCATTGCCGTTGTCGCTGGTTCAGAAGTGGCGGGCGGTATTCCCCAATGCTGAAATTTCAAATTTTTATGGACCGACCGAAGCAACCATGAACTCAACATTCTATAAATTTAAAAACCTGGATAATGTCCGGGCATTAAACGGTACAATTGCCATCGGGAAGCCATTCCCCGGCGTTGAGTGTGTTATTATTGATGGAGAAAAGAATATTTTAGGATCAGGGAAAGAAGGCGAACTTTGTATTGCAGGGAAACAAATTATGAGTGGCTACCTGAATAGTGGGCATAACCCATTCGTGTTTTTTAAATTGAATGGGGAGGAAAAAAAGTTTTACCGTACAGGAGACATAGTCAGGATGGATAAGGACGGTTATTACTACTTTATAGGAAGGGTTGACGACCAGGTTAAAATTGAAGGATACCGTGTTAACCTGATTGAAGTAGAGAATGCCGTGAGAAACTTGATCCCTGACAGTAAAGTGGTTGCGGTTGCCCATGAAAAAATACAAGGTTTGAAAAGATTATATATTTTTATTGAGGGATTCACCGGGGAAACAGGGGAAGTAAAGCAAAAGCTTATCGGTCAATTGCCCGGGCAAATGGTGCCTGAAGAAATATTTACGGTGCCGGGGTTTCCATTTACATCCAGTGGGAAGGTCGACAGGAGGAAACTGGAGCAGGACTATTTGTTAAAAAAATAAATCAGGAAAATTGTTTTGAGAGGGTCTAAAATGACAAGAGAGGATATAAAGAATAACACAATCTCGGTTTTTAAAGAGGTTTTTAAAGAAACTGTAGAATTCCGTGAATCAACTGGGATTGAAGATATTAAGTCGTGGGATTCTTTAAACCATATTATACTAATTAAACGACTGGAAGAAGTATTTACATTGCAATTTGACCTGTTCAAATTAATTGATTTGAAAAGTTTAGGGGATTTTGTCGACTATATTTATTTTGAAAAAGGTAATGAAGATTAAGGAGATTAAAGTTGGAGGATTGGCTTCTTTTATTGAAAGCGAAGAGTACAGGCAACTGAACCCAAAGCCTGTTACCAAAGAAAGGGCAATTTCCCAATTTAATAACCCCAATGCAGATTCTGACCATACTGCTTTGATTTATGTTGCTGCCGGGACTGAACTACTGGGTTTTGCAGGGCTGCTTCCACGTAAAATAAACAGGGCCGGGATTCCTGTTTTCTCAAATACCTGTTGGTGGACTCATCCCCAAAAGGGTAAAGGGCTGGCGATTCCATTAATTTTAAAAATTATTGAAGAAAGTGGGTCGAGTTTATACCTGGCCGAGAGTACACCCGGGCTAAAATCAATTCTGGAGAAAACAGGTAAATTTGAGTTTTCAGGGCCAATTGAAGGAATCAGGGGTTTTATCCGGTTCTATTTTGCCGACATCTTCTTAAATCGATTTCAACAATTAAAATATCTTTCCGGCATAGTTAGTTTGGGTGATGTTGTTTTAAATTTTTTAACCGCCCCTTTCAGATTTTATTTCCAGAAGAAATTTGAAAAAGGCAGCTTCGAAACAGAATCGTTGGATACAATTGGCCGGGAGGTAGAGGAATTTATAAACCAATATTCAGAAACGGATTTTATCCAAAAGGCACCCGAAGATTTTGAATGGTTCAAAAAGTTTCCCTGGCTAACTGTTTCCACAGGTGAAAAACTTTACGACTACCCTTTCTCGCATGTAGTTAAACAATTTGGGTTGGAATATTTTGTATTAAAAAAGGAGGGGGTATTAAAGGCATTTGTCGCTATTTCAAACCGGGATAACCTGGCAAGGATCCCGTATATTTATTTTGACAAGGATGATATTTCAAATGTAGTTCAATCGGTAATGTCAATTATCTTAAAAAAAAGATGCGATTCACTGGTCGTTTTTCATCCAGGGATTGTTGAATATATGAAAGCAAACAGAATGCCTTTCCTGTACCGGAAAAAGGAAATAAAATTTACAGGGGTAACAAAATCACTATATGAATATTTTATGGCAAAGCCGTACCTCCAGGATGGAGACGGGGATGTAGTTTTTACTTAGAGACTGTTTAAAAATTATCCTTTACGTTTATTATTATCCTTTACGTTTATTATGCGTCTTTTTCCGTCATATTTTAGCAATTTATCGTTAAATACAGTGTTGTATTCGCCTCCAAATTGCTTTATTATGACAAAAAAATACACTATAATAATTCATAAAAATAAAATTTAAACAGTCTCTTAAACTGGAGTTATGGAAGTGAAATTAATTGGCAATAACTACTCTGTAATCGATGAGTATTTATCAGAAATCAGGGACATATCAATTTATTTTGCCGATATTATCAGAGTGTTGACCGATTAAATGAGCAATTGTTTGGGAAGAGAATGTAATTTTGTATAAAAACTGTCAAACTATGAGAACCCTGATAGCCTATATGTCGACTCACGGATGTACCGGGAAAGTTGTAGCTGAGTTAGGACAAAAAATAGAAGGTGAAGTTGTCATCATAAACCTGAAAGAAAATCCAAACCCCGAATTAGATTCTTATACCCGTGTGGTTATAGGAGGTTCAATCCATGCCGGACTGATTCAGCGAAAGGTAAAAGAGTTTTGTCAGAACAACCTGGAAACCCTGCTGCAAAAAGAGTTGGGACTTTTTATCTGTTGTATGTATGAAGGAGAAACAGCAATGCAGCAATTAAAAGATGCTTTCCCTGAGGAGTTACACCAGGCAGCTAAATACGAAGCTGTCCTTGGTGGGGAATTTGATTTCGACAAGATGAATTTTTTTGAAAAGCTGGTTGTGAAGAAGGTAGCTAAGATTAGAGAAAGCGTTTCAAAGATTGACCATAATGCAATCGACAAATTTGCTTCTAAAATGGATAAGGTATTTAACCCGTTCCTTTTTTTGGTCTAAAACTTCATGTAAAATTCTTTTGTTAGTTCAATGTATTCCTTTGTATAATCAAAGTGACTTTCGAGCCCAATCGACAATTCATTGTACACTGTGGTTGTTTTGCACCGCTCAAACTCCACTAAATACCTGTGGTGGGGTTTCTTTAGTAAAGGCCTAACCCTGGTTAATCTTGAAGTATACAAACCATGGTGTTGCGCAAGTTCAATAAACTTATCCCCTTGTTCTTTGGGAAGGATAATTGCCAGGCGGCCCGATTCGGATAATATTTTTAAGCAGCCCGTTATTAGTTCATCAAAGGGGAGAAGGTCGTTGTGCCTGGCTTCAGACCTTTTTCGTTCAGGAGCGCGAAAGCTGTTCTCAAAAAATGGAGGATTGGATACGATGAGGTCAAATTTTTCCCCGGTACATAAGGCAAATTCCTGAAAAGAATTATGCTCAACCTGCACCCGGTTTGCCCATGGAGACCCGGATACATTAAAACAGGCCTCTTCGTATGCCGATTTTTCAATCTCGACTGCGGTAACTTGCGCATCCGACCTTTGGGCAAGCATTAGAGCAATTAAACCTGTTCCCGTGCCCACATCAAGGATGGTGCCAGTATTGGAAACACCTGCCCAGGCCCCAAGTAAAACCCCGTCAATACCAACCTTCATGGCTGATCTTTCCTGGATAATTGTAAACTGCTTGAAATGAAAATAATTATTTCCTCCCATATCAGAATTTCTCAAATACACCAAGCCCAAATAGGGCAAAATCGTATTTTACCGGGTCGTTGGGGTCGAATCTACGTAAGTTGGATGTAACCTCTTCCACTGCCTTCCAGTCGTTTTGTTTACGCTCCAGCAGGCCCAGTTTCCGGGCTACGGTTCCCGTATGCACATCAAGGGGGAGCATAAGGTCTTTGGCAGGTATGCCTTTCCATATTCCAAAATCAACTCCATTAATATCGTCCCTTACCATCCAACGCAGGAACATATTCAAACGTTTAGCAGGCGACCCGGTGGCGGTATTTGAAACATGTTTCCGGGTCCTCTGCAGTCCGTCTATTTCGAAAAAAATAGTATGGAAGTTAGCAAACGAAGCTTTTACCGACCTGTTTCTGGTGAATCCGTTTTCAAACACCTGCTGTAGCCCTTGGCGTTTTGTGTAGATATTCTTCAGTGAACGCAAAAAATATTTGCAGTCATCGCCATTAAAAGTCCGGTGCTTAAAGCCTGAAAAAATATCCAGGTCTTTTTCCGAGGCATTTATTACAAACTCATAAGGCTGGTGTTCCATTAAAGCCATTAACCTTTTGGCATTCCTGATTATAGTGCTTCTTTGCCCCCAGGCAATTGTAGCAGCCATGAATGCTGCAATCTCAATATCTTCTTTCTGCTCAAATTGTTTAGGGATCTGAATCGGGTCGGTCTCAATAAAAGAGTGTCGGTTATACAGAATTACTTTTTCGTCAAGGAATTTTTTTATGTCATCATTTTCAACCATTTGCTTTATCGCGCATTCAGTCATTCAATTCATCAGTCATTCAGCCAATTACCCCTTCAATCACCCCGTCCTTTATATTAATGATCTTGTCAGATTGCTCTGCAAATTTCACATCGTGGGTTACAATTACAAATGTATGCCCAAATTCATCGCG
>JAADGO010000164.1:0-17944 GCA_013152355.1 Chlorobiota bacterium | reverse complement strand
CCCGACAATTCAGACGGCTTGTGGTGCAGCCTTTCAGAAAGCCCCAGGAAATCAAGTAACTCGGCAGCTCTTTTTTCAGCTTTTGCCTTTTGTATTTTACCAATAAATGCCGGGATGCATACATTCTCCAGTGCAGTAAACTCAGGTAGTAAGTGATGGAATTGAAATACAAATCCGATTTCCCTGTTCCTGAATCTTGCCAACTCTTTTTCATTTAGTGATGAGATTTTTTTTTCGTGAATATAGATCTCTCCATTATCGGGTTTACTGAGGGTGCCAAGAATTTGCAACAGGGTAGTTTTACCTGCCCCACTGGCTCCTACAATCGAATAGATTTTTTTTTCGGGGACTTCCAGGTTGATTCCTTTAAGAACCTGAAGGTTGCCAAATGACTTTCTTATATTTTCAGCTTTTATCAATTGAATTGTTTTGGTTAAAGTAAAACAATTTCTCTCACAATGTAAAACAGGTATAAACCTAACAAAATTAATCCTGAGATCTTCCCAATCTTCCATTTGCTGACAACCAGCATTACAATTAAAACAACGACCGAGGCAAACAGTATAAATGAGGAAGAAATAAGATTTTGTGTGCTTACGCCAATATTACTATCAAAAGCAATTATATAAATTAAAAATGGCAGCCCAAGCCCGACAAGCACATCAAAAATATTCGAGCCGATAGCATTACTGAGAGCCATATCCCCCCGTCCCTGTTTGGCAACTATTAAAGAAGAAAACAGGTCGGGTATAGAAGTACCGATTGCCAGTACCGTAAGCGCAATAATGGCTTCAGAGATATTTAGAATATCAGATACAAGTACAGCCAGTTCTACCAAACCCCAGCTTATTCCGGCTATTATTATTATTGAAATGAAAAAGATGAGGTAATAATTTTTCTCCGGAGGGAAAAAGAAACTAAGAATCTTGTCAAATAACCCAATTACCCCTTTTTTATCATTGCTTTTTTCTTTAGGCTTGTCAAAATCTGTTTCGGAGTAGGGTAATATTTTCCGCCAGTAAACAACTGCCACCACATATAAAATATAAAGGGCTAAAAAGGAACTCGCCTCAATAAATGTAAATTCGCCATCCCAAATCCCCCACAACAAAAGAATCACGGCTAAAAGGTAAAACGACAGGTCGCGAATAACGGGTTGCCACGTAAGTTTTGCTTTTCGTACCATTGCCGCAACTCCTACAATAACCAGAATATTAAAAAGTGCGCTGCCAACAATACTCCCGATACCTATTCCCTGATGGTCGCCTGGTTTAAGGACTGCAAAAAGGGTTACAAACAGTTCAGGAGCACTAGACCCAATGGCCATTAAAGTTGCACCTGCTGCATCACTTGAGAGTTTCAGGTCTTTTGAGATTTTATCCAGGGAAGTTATGAAAAACAAGTCTACAATACGAGCCAGGAAAACGAAACAGGCCAGTAATGCAAACGCATATAAAAATAAGAGCATATTCTTGGCTATTGCTTTGTTTTAATCTGTGAGATGGTCAGTAATCCCCTTTTTAATGTCATTTGTTTCTTTATTGATTGTCGAAGACAGGTCGCCTATATCGTCTTTTAGGTCTGATGTATTTTCGTTGATTTCCCGCTTTATCTCATTGGTTGCTTTTTTAAATTCACGTAACCCTTTCCCCAATGTCTTAGCAATATCAGGTAATGCTTTTGAACCAAAAAACAATAAAGCCAGAAGCATTACCAAAACAATCTCCCCACCACTTATAAATAATAAACAATTAGCCATTGTATTTTAATTTTCCACAAATATACAAATCTGATTCGTCAAAATCAATGGAATAAAGTTGTTTAAAGTTAAATCTTAAGAGTACCTTTATAACGAATATCCTGAGCTTTTACATTATCGTCATTAAGCCAGTCAGGAATATTATTTTGAATTTCCAGCTTCCCCCGCTCCTGGTCTAATTCATCTTCGAAGTACGAATAGATCATTTCAACATTCAGTACATGCTCCAACTGTTCCAGTTGTCTTGAAACTTTGAATCGGATTCGAACTGTGTTGTTCCGAAAATTACAGGATCAGTGTATTTTACCAATTCACCATCTTTTTTGTGATTACAGTGCCATCATCAACCTTTAACCGGTAGAAAAGTTGCTGCCCCCCGAGATTCTTGCCGTTCCATTGAATAGAGTACTTTCCTGCCGCCCTGTTTCCGCTCACGAGAGTTTCAATTTCGCGCCCCATAACATCGTAAATTTTCAGCGAAACATTCGCGAGTTTTGGCAATTGATAATCGATTGTAGTCTGGTTTTTAAACGGGTTGGGGTAGTTCTGAAACAGTGCAACTCCGGTTTCTTTTAGATTTTCTATTCCAGTGGGGAAATTGTTATTTAAAACGTACATTCCATTGTAGGCTTCTGTCAGGTATATTACCGTTTCGTTAGCGAATAGTTCGGAAACATAAGTATTGGCAGTTTCGTATTTTCCAATTATCTCCGGATTTTCCGGGTCGAAGATGTTTATAGTAAGCAAACCATCGTTGTAGCCAACATACGCATCGCCATCGATTACTGCTATTGTACTCCAGAAATTACCTCCCAACATACTTACTACTTTTGGGTTTTTTGGGTCGCTAATGTCGGTAATGTTCAAACCGTGCCCACAGGTGTAGGCAAAGTCCCCTTTAACAAATATGTCGCGGGCGAAAGAGATTCTGTCAATCGCACTATACGATATAACTTTCGGATCATACGGATCGGAAATACTAACAATTGAAAACCCCTCTTCATTTGCCCCCACTACATAAGCTAAACTATCCCTAACATCAATTGCATACGCCCTCCCGGGCAACGAGCCGGTTTCAACCGGATTTAGTGGATCGCTGATGTCTATGATTTTTAAACCGCCATGCATGCCAAATGTAACATAAGCATAGTTACCCAACACATTAATATGTTTAACCCCAATTGCTTCAATTTTATTAACAAGGGTAGGTTTTTCGAGGTTGCTTACATCAATAATAAACAACCCGGTATATGCACCCAAATATACATAGTTCCCCTGTAAAGCCAGGCATCTGAAATTGTCGTTTGCTTTTGTTGCCGGATTCAGGTTTGAAATGCGGGTAATCGAATCTAAATTACTTAAATCAAGGATAAATAGTCCGTTTGAGAAATCAGACATAAAAGCATGATCATCCGTAACAACCACATCGGTGTAATATGGCCCGGCTGTTATAATTTTACCAACTTCGGTCATTGAGGAGTGGTTGGTAGCATCAATTATATACAGCCCGTGTTGTGCATCGGCCACGAGTATATTTTTCCCACTGACAGCAATATTTTTTGTTTGCGAAAAATTTGTAGATGAAAACGAGCCGGTTACTTTTGGCTGTGCTGTATCGCCCACATCAACAGTTGTCAGGTTTTGGTAGGTACCTATTGCAAATATTGTGTCACCTTCGAGAACCAAATTATCGGCAACACAATCAATCGAAGAGAGTTTCTGAGGGGCCGTTTTATCGGTTACATCGTATATGCTTAATTTTGCGCCATCGCCAATAAACGCGGTATCGTCCCTCACAACAGCACTTCTCATATAGCCTTCGCCGCTTATTGTACCAATGTACGCGGGAGCGGCCCGATCCGAAATATCGTAGATAAATAATCCCGATGTTTTACTTGGAATGTAGGCGAAGTCGCCCTCAACATAAATATCGGTAATGTTGGCATTCGAAAGCGAACTTACTTGTGTTGGCAATGAAGGTGTACTTACATCTATAATTACCAACCCCGCTTCTTCGTACATGAGGTAAACGAAATTATTACTATAAAAAGGTTTTGTGCACAAATTGTAGGTTTTCAAATTTCCAACCTGTCCGGGATTATTTTTATCACTAATATCGATAATAAACAGACCTTCTTGCCCATCGGCCACATAAGCATAATTCCCGTTTACCGTTACTCCCTGAACCATATTGGGCAGCAAGAAATTCGATATTTCCACCGGGGTATCGGGTGTGCTTATATCAACAAGTGTGAGGTAACATCCATTACCAATAAATGCAACATTGTTTTGCGTTGCAACACACATTGTATGCCCGTTTGCCCACCGCCCGAGCAAGGAACAATTGTTGGTTTGAGAATAAATTTGGGAATAAAATAGAACGAAAAGAAATATAGCTATGATTTTCATTTTTTTGGTTTTAATTGAGTTCCAGTTACATCACTACAATGCAGGTTAAAATTTACAATATATTTTTCATTTTTTCGAATAACTTCAGCAAAAAATCGTTTTTATATTCGATTGTTTATTTCACCTTAAAAAAACCACGTCCTTCAGGCGAGGTCATATTCTTTTGGCAATGCCTGTATTTGTCAACATAAACTGAATGATGAATGATGTCGGGAATCAAATATCGAATATCGAATATCGACTTTCTCCCAACTTGGCTGTAAGCAGCTTCACATCCCTGCATAACAAGCACTTACAAAATTAGTGGTGCACTACATATTTTTTTACAGCCGGTTGTGTATGTTCGCAGTTTGTAGCACCATATATCTGCCTGACTTCTTTTATCGGGGCAGGTTACAATAAAAGAATCAGAAGAGCTTTCAAAACGATTAAAAGAAAACGGTATAAATTGCGAAGTACTGAATGCTAAAAACGATGAATTGAAGGGCAGATGTTCGACATACGCAAAACGCTCTATGAATATTCTTCTTTAATCGAAAAACAGCGGACGATACTTCATAATGAAAGAAATAAGGTATCTCTTAACGATAATGTTTTATTGGAATATGGTACTCATGGATACAAAAGGAATATTGGTTACAAAGATGTGTACCTATGCAAAAAGCTAAAAGAAGTTATCTTGTTTCAACATGATAAATATTGGTCCATGCATCTGGATTTTTTGTCTGAAATTAAAGAAGGCATTCACCTATTGCGGATTGGAGGACAGAACCCTCTGAGGGAATTCCAGAAAAAAGCAGATCGAAATTTCCAAGAAATATGTGCTGAAATGGACATGGGGATTCAACATAAAATAAACTGTGTCCTGAAAAATCAAGATATGGAACTTGCCAATCTTGGCATAAAAAAACCATCGTCCACCTGGACATATATAACTAATGACTACCCATTTGGCAATAAATTGGAGTTGATGTTGTTGGATAATTCAAACATCGGATTCCAACTTGATATATTTTCCCTTTCTATTCTTTTTATACGGAAACTGTTTAAAAGGAAACATAATAATTGACGAATATTTCTATTTTTACTAATTTTAGAATTAGTCTGGGTAGCCGTGAATCTATTTGTTTTTGGTGGTTTATTTTTACTTTTTTCTTCAAAATTAAAGCCGTTTGTTTGATTACGTAAAAAGGTAGCTGTATCAGCATTGGTAACAATTATCGGGGTTTTTGTGCTGGCAATTGCCGTAAGGGTTTTTCTTATAGAAATTTATTCCATTCCAAGTGGTTCAATGGAGGTGTTGCCTGGCGATAAAGTGTTGGTCAGCAAATTACGATACCTCGCACCCCGGGGGCATTTAATAAAACAATTACGGTTTTTTATAACGGACAGGGCTCTCCCAAAACACACAACAATTCCATTTTATATCTCAAATCCTAAGAGTACCTTTATAACGAATATCCTGAGCTTTTACATTATCATCGTTAAGCCAGTCGGGAATATTGTTTTGAATTTCCAGTTTCCCCCGCTCCTGGTCTAATTCATCTTCGAAGTACGAATAGATCATTTCTACATTCAGTACATGCTCCAACTGTTCCAGTTGCCTCATTATCCTCACCTCATCGTCCACCGAGTCACCTTCAATGGTAACAACTATCTTCCCTTCTTTATGGAAGTGGTACTCGCAAATATCGCCTGTATTCAACACCTCCACTAACCGGCCAGTATTTTCTATGGTTGTTGTAATCACTAAACTGGAAACGTTCATATCTCAATTTTAATTTTCAATTCCTTCTTTTATTGTCTTTTCCAAACCCGACCGTTTACGGTACAGTACATCCCTGAATTCGGGAGTAAACAGATTCTCAATATTAACAGAGACCTCCGCCTGGGGAACATGGCATTGCGAACAGTTAAAGTAAGCATTATTAAAATTTTTTATTTTTGAAATTGCCAGTTTCCCCTCAAAGGTTGTATAATAAACCCCGTCTTTTTGTTCCATTTCGGGGCGTAAATCGGTAAAGTGTGTTTCAGGCAAAGGAGTGGCTCCTACTGCCTTTGCTTTATCAGGCAGGTGGCATGAAAAACAGATATTGTTTTTGATTTTTATCGGGAAGAAACCTGTTGTAGTATGTGGGATTAATGGTGGGGCATTTTCAAATGCACGCTCAATTGTTTCACTACTCCCCGGCAACGATATCCCATATTCAGCCTTACTCCTTAAATTGGTGTTTTCAGATTTTACGTCTGCCTCGATAAAACCAAGCTTGTCTTCGTCAATCATCTGTTTTTGTTGTCTCTTTTCGCCCGAACAGGAAGCAAAAAGAATTGCGATCAATAGAAATACCTGTATCTTATTCATAACCATACTTTTTATATTTTATGAAAATATCTTTATTTTTTTCATATTCCGCACCGAAAATTTAAGTGCACTATCGTCACACACTTCAATACACCGGGCACAATTCGTGCATTCGCCGGAAATAATCAATCCGCTCTTTACCCCAACGATTGAAAGCACCTGTTTTTCAGGGCAAACCTGAAAACATTTGTTACAATTAGTACATTTATCGACATCGTGCTTTACCTTCAATAGCCCAAAGTTACCTATCAAAGAATAAAATGCCCCTAATGGGCAAAGATGCCCGCACCACCCGTTCTTTACAATTCCGAGATCGAAAAACAGGATCACTGCCACCACCGGCCATCCGACTCCGGCTCCAAAAATTATTGCACGGTGTAAAAAGCCAATCGGGCTTATTGCCTCAAAAGCTGCAACTCCGAATATTAGAGACAAAATAAGGCTCAACCCTAAAACCCAGTATCTTACCCACCCTGGCAATTTTACCAGCTTCTTTTTAATAGTTAACTTACTCCTGAGCCATCGTACAAAATCAGAAACAGGGTTTACAGGGCACACCCAGCTGCAAAACATTCGTCCACTTAACAAAGTGTAAAAAAATAAGATAATCAATGCACTTACCAATATATCGGTACCAACCAAAAAACCTGTTGCGAGCGTTTGTAAAACGGCAAAGGGGTCGCTTAATTTAACCGAGCCTAAAACCGTGGCAGAGCTGTAATCACCTTTCAATAGGCTCCATCCTAAATAGTTAGCACCAAAAAACAGAAGCATGATGGTAAACTGAACCAACCTGCGCAGTATTAAAAACCGATATTTTCTCAAACCCTTCATTTACTCATCGATCAAGCCATCCAAATTATTCAAATAATCAAGTGTAGAATGGATATCCCCATTGCTTTCTTTCTTCTCCTTAATTGAACGAATCCTGTTTTCATCTGATTCATCCCAGCTTTTCAGGTAGTGCGCTCCCACTTCTCCTGTAGCTATTTCGCGGGGCAACACCCTGATTGCCGCCTTCTCGACCACACACACATGTTCGCAAATCCCACAACCGGTGCAAGCATCACTATTAACCACGGGTTTTATATTCGCATGTTTCTTTGTCTGCTCATTTTGTTCAAGCTCAAGGGTGATTGCCTCTCCAATTAACGGGCAGGCCCGGTAACAGGCATCGCACTGAATACCCCAGTACGCAATACACGACTCTTTATGTATTACAGCCAGCCCCATTTTCGCATTATTGATAGATGCTTTACCATCGGATGTAACCATATCCACAGTTAGTGCTTCCGAGGGGCATTCCTCAATACAGGGGTAATCGGTACACATGTAGCAGGGAATATCGCGGGCTATAAAATGGGGAGTGCCATTCGGAACCCCGTCACCCGGTGCAGCCACGACAAGCGAATCGTAGGGGCATGCCACGACACACTGCCCGCACTTTATACAGGCTTTTTGGAAATCGGCTTCAGGCAATGCCCCGGGAGGCCTCAAAACCAAATCGGCCCTGCTAAAATCACGTAATGCCCCTCCCCACAGGAAACCGCCAAATCCGAGTACTGCAAAGCCCTGGGTAACCTTACCCAGCACTCCTCTTCGCGATATTTTGTCCCCTTTATTGCCCATATAAGACCTAACCTGCCTAAAAGACTCGTTTAAACTCTATGATGCCAAAAATACCTTCACTGCACATTTTTTAAAGTCTGTTTGTTTTGAAATGGGGCAGGTAGCATCGAGGCAGAGTTTGTTAATAAATACTTTTTCATCGAACCATGGCACATAAATCAACCCTTTTGGCGGACGGTTACGCCCCCTGGTTTCAATGTGTGCTTTCACTTTCCCTCGCCTTGACTCGATCCATGCTAGGTCGCCTTGTTTCAATCCATTACTTTTTGCATCTTCAGGATGGATATAGCACAATGCTTCAGGAACGGCCCTGTACAATTCAGGTACCCTCATAGTCATTGTACCGCTATGCCAGTGCTCGAGTACCCTTCCGGTACATAACCAAAAGGGGTACTCTTTGTTTGGCATCTCTGGCGGGTCAACGTATGGCCTGAAAAATATTTTTGCCTTGTTCTTTAAATCTGCCTTACCCTTTGAGGCATCGGGCCCGGTTAAGGAACCACGTGCTATTGATTTTAATGCTTTCCCATAAAATGCAAACTCCCCTACCCCTGCTTTTTTTGCATACGGGTCGTATTTTGAGTTAAACCTCCACAATGTTTCTTTCCCATCAACCACAGGCCAGCGTAAGCCACGGACTTTATGGTAAGCTTCAAACTCAGCCAGGTCGTGGCCATGCCCAAGCCCGAATTTCCGGTACTCCTCCCATAAATATTTCTGTATAAAAAATCCGTACCCTTCCCATGGGCGGGCATCAGCCCCGTTTACCTTCCGTTTGTCACCTTTAGCTTCCGTGTTTAACTCATTTTTCGATTCTCCATCAGGCAGTTCAAAAGATTTGGCGTAATCATTGGCAAATAACACATCGTATAAAGTATCGTTCGGATTGTAACCCAACTCCCTGATATCCGGCAACACATCCGGCAGCCCGCCTTCCAGTCCCGGGATCTCCTGTGCCCCCCAGACATCTCTGAGCTTAAAACGCTTCGATAATTCAACATACTGCCAAATATCAGGCATCGATTCCCCCACCGGGGTTACCTGCTGTTTCCAGTGCTGTGTACGCCGTTCAGCATTTCCGAAAGCACCCCATTTCTCAAATATCATTGCCGAAGGTAGGATCAGGTCGGATACTTTTGCCGAAATACCCGGATAAACGTCACTGCAAACAATAAAGTTATCCAGGTCGCGGGCTGCTTTGATCCAATGGTTGGCATTGGCGGTATTCTGATACGGATTACACACATTTATCCAGGCAAATTTAATCTTCCCGTCTTCTATGTCGCGGTGCATCTTCATTAAGTGAGTACCTACTTTCGGGTTCAGTGTCCCGGCAGGCAATTTCCATATTTCCTCCGACATTTTACGGTGAGCCGGGTTATTCACGACCATATCGGCAGGCAACCTGTGGGCAAATGTACCAACCTCACGAGCTGTACCGCAAGCCGATGGCTGCCCGGTTAAGCTGAATGCACCGTTTCCGGGCTGTGCGTGTTTGCCCAGTAAAAAATGTACCATATACGATTGTTCATTAACCCATGTCCCTCTTGTATGCTGGTTCATTCCCATCGTCCAGAAAGAGACAACCTTCCTGCCTTTTTCAATATACAGTTCAGCAAGGCGTTTTAATTTCGACTTATATTCTTTAAGCGACTCACTATCGTCTCCTTTCGATATCCCTGCCACAAAATCAAGCGTGTACGGAGCCAGTGCTTTTTTAAACTCTTCAAAAGGAATTTCCCAGTGTACTTTGGCTTTAGCCCGGTTTTTCATCTCAAGGGTATCACCTTCTTTGTATCCCAGGTAAGCCAACGATTTCCCTTCGGCAGCCGAAAGTTCTTTGGAAACCTCGTGTTTTACCGTTTCCTTTTCTTTTTCTGAAAAGTTCTTGTGCTCAGGCGTACGCATTCCGTAACCAATATCGACAAACCCGGTAGTAAATGCCGTATATTTTTTCACAAAATCCCAATCAATTACTTCGGGGTGGTTAAAAACAATTTCATGTGCCAGGTAATTCCAGATCGCCAGGTCGGTATTCGGTTTAAAAATAATTTCCAGGTCAGCCAGGTCAGAGCTCCTATTGGTATATGTTGTCAGGTTAACTACCTGTACCCTGTCGGGGTTAGTAATTTTATTATCGGTAACCCGCGACCAAAGAATCGGGTGCATTTCGGCCATGTTTGCCCCCCAACAAACAACTGTATCAGTAATCTCAATATCATCGTAATTCCCCGCAGGTTCGTCAATACCAAAAGTTTGCATGAAAGCAGCAACAGCCGATGCCATACAATGGCGAGCATTAGGGTCTATATTATTAGAACGGAAACCTGCTTTCATGAGTTTTACCATGGCATACCCTTCCATGATGGTATATTGCCCCGAGCTAAAGATACCCAGCCCTGTAGGGCCCAGTTCTTTTAATGTTTTCCTGATCTGAAACTCCATTTCATCGAAGGCCCTTTTCCAACTGACAGGTTTAAATTTCCCTGTTTTGCTAAAATTGCCATTTTCATCGACCCTGAGTAATGGTTTCTTCAGGCGGTCGGCACCATACATTATTTTGGCATTAAAATACCCTTTAATGCAGTTCAGCCCCCTGTTTACCGGGGCAAGCGGATCGCCTTTAACAGCCACAATTTTATCATTGCGGGTGGCAACCATTATCCCGCAACCCGTTCCGCAAAAGCGGCAAACGGCTTTATCCCATTTCCAATTAGCTTCGGCTAAGCTGGCTGCAGCTTTTACCGTTTCCGGAATATTTATCCCGATTGCGGTTGCAGCAGCAGTTGCAGCTGAATATCTTAGAAAATTACGCCTTGATACACTCATGAGAATATATTTTTATTTCAATCAATTATTGTTTTGCTAACCTATCTTCTTCAGCCTGAAAAGCCCAAAGATGATGTATAAAATGACCCCCCATATTCCAACTACTATCAATAAAAAAGTTACCAGTAACCAAACAGGGGCTTTATCGCCTGTACTCCATAAATGCCTTCCTTCAATCAGGCTGGTTTGTTGAGCCGGTTCGGCAATCTTCATAGAGGTTGTTGCTTTTTCAATCGCATAACCCTTCCGCACACGTACTAAAATATCTAAATTCCCCTGTTTATCACCCGGGAGCGATGGGTCAACATCAAGATAGGCAAGGCCCAGTTCATTTGTTTTTGTTTTCCCTAACGGAAATTTACCAAACATGCCAACAACAAAGGCAGATACATCAATGCCTTCTTCAACTTCCCCGTCACTAAAAACCTTAACTACCAATTTGTCAATATTCTCATCAAAGTCAAGGTCAAATTTTAATTCGGAAAGTACTTCATCGCCGTAATCAAACTCCGGCTGCACATACTCTTTATTGAAACTTCGAAAGTATGCGATCAGAGACCATATTTCCTCCTCGGCAAGAATATTTTCGAACACAGGCATAATACCCCTGCCTTTCTGAATTTTATAAAATAATGCACCATCCGGCTGAGACTGGAATTGTTCGGATGCCGGGTCGCCCGGAGGAGGGCTAAACGGCATAAAATTGTTCTCGGTTGGCGTTCCATGGCATGAGGTACACGAATTTTCATACAAAATTTCTCCATCAGTCACGAAATCGTCTTCAAAAATATAAGGGCTTACTTTTTCTGCTTCTTCGGCAGGAACCGTCCATTCCTGGGCATTCACCACAAAACCAAAATTCAACACAAAAAATATCAGAAGTATGTAATTTTTCATTTTCATCAGTTTTTCTATTGTTTTTGATTTTCGTTTTCTTCCTTCATTTCCCAAACAGGAATTATGGGGAATAATTTTGATAATATGGTAATTATCATCAGTACCAAGACAAACGAAGCTACCGTAATGGCTATCTCTGCAATTGTAGGAGTGTAGCTATGGTACCGTTCGGGAACATTCTGAATGGGGTAATAGGGAGTTAACTGGGTAGGGACTACAATTAAATACCTTTTAAACCATGCAGCAACTAAAATTACAACCGAGATAATAGTGATAGGGAGTGGTTTCCTCATCTTCGGAATCATTAGTAACAGAAAAGGTATTATCAACCCTCCGGTCTGTACCATCCAGAATAAAGCAGAGTCGTGGCCATAAAACAGATTCCCTATATGCTCAACCTCGAAAGGTTTAAACTTATATGCGGGGACAATTATTTCATTAATATTGAAATAAACATAAACCAGGGAGACCAAAACAAGCAGCTTCCCCATTAAATCAAAATGCCTGTTGGTAATATATTCCTGAAGTTTATAATTTTTCTGAAAAAAGTACATAGCAATTATTACTGCGGCACACCCTGCTACAAAAGCCCCGGAGACGAAATACGGGCCAAAGATAGGTGAGTCCCACCCTGGCCTTAAAGTCATTGCAAAAAGCCATGAAGTAACCGTATGTATTGCCAGGGCAACCGGTATGATCATAATCAGTAAAATCCGGAAATACCTTTTTATCACTTTAAACTGCCCGGGTTTATCAGCCCAGCCCAACGACAATATTTTGTACAACCGGCGCTGAAACGCCGGAAGCCCGGTGAGTTTTTTATTGCAAAGCGCAATGTCGGGGATTAACGGTAGGTAAAGGAGTAATAAGCTCAATACCACGTATGTTATCACAATTGTAATATCCCAGACAATAGGCGACTGAATACGCCCGTACATTACTAAATGTTGTAAACGGTCGGGGCGGCCCATGTCGGTAATAATTACCAGGCCTGCCACCAATGCAAAGGCTACTGCAATTATTTCCGCAATCCGGCTTATGGGTTTAATCCACTTGTACCCAATCATTCCAAGCACCGAACTAATCAGCATTCCGATTAAACTGACAGCAATAAAAAACACGAAGTTGGAAATATAGATCCCCCAGGAAACAATGTCGTGCATTCCGGTAACAGAAAGTCCGTCTCTAAGCTGCAAATAGTAAAAATAGAGGCATACCAGTAACAGCAACGACAAAAACCCCATCCACAATTTAAACCGCCCGTTCCAGTTTACGGTCCTTAACAAATCATGCTCCATTTTCCCGCTTTGAGAAATGGTTACTTCACTTTTATGGATTCCAGCCATATTAATAAATTTAGATTATAAGGTTAACTCCTGCGTGGAGGCAGGTAATAGACTCTTGGTTTTGTCCCCAATTCAGGCATCAGTGTGTATGACGCATTTTGTTTAAGCAGCTTACTAAGCCTCACTGTTTCACGGGTAGTGCCATTTGTAACTAAATCCTCGTTTTCGTCTCCAAAATAATAAACCCCGTTAGGGCAGGCAGAAACACAGTACGGGAGTTTTCCTTCGCGCAACCTGTCGGCACTAAAAGCACACTTGGTAACAGTCCCTTTTTTCTGCGGGACATTTAGTTCCATATCATAAGGCACGTCTTTATATTTTTCAGCATCTTTGGGTTCGGCCCAGTTGAATGTGCGTGCCGAGTACGGGCAGGCAGCAATACAGAACCGGCAACCTATACAACGTTCGTTGTCAATCAATACAATCCCGTCTTCGCGCTTAAATGTCGCATCAACCGGGCAAACGGTTACACAATTCGGATTGTCGCAATGCTGGCAGGGTTTAGGCATAAAATAGGAGGCTCCGTTTTCTTCATCATACATCTCCAACACGTTAATATGGTGCTGTTCGGGCCTTAGCTGGTGCGCCCCCTGGCATGCTTTCATACACTTACGCGCATTCCGGCACCTGGCAAGGTCGACAACCATTACAAATTTACGCCCGGGAAGCCCTTTCCGCCCTTTCTTATTAAGGTAACCTGCATCTATTTTTACACTGACCGGCGACACCTGCGAGACATCGGCTTCTACCAGCCTGTTGTTTTGGTCAAGCATTTTGACCTTGCTACCCGGAGTTTTATCTGAATTCCCGGTTTTACTCCCGGCGAATAATAATGACGTCCCGGCGATTGAAACTGCCCCTGTAGTCCCAAGCTTGCGTAAGAATTCTCTTCTGGACTTTCTCCTGGGGGCATTACTTTTTTCAGCCATAAATTTAATCGGTTGTTAATATTGAAAAACAATTCAAAAAAATACGCTACCTCTATTTCATATCTTGTAACATCTGTTACAATTTACTGAATTATTGTTCTAAAAAAAAGGGATTCATGGCATAAAAAAATCCGGAGGCATATAAATAACCCCCGGATTTTATCATATTTTAATGAAGTTGTTTATTTTTTCCTTTTCGTAATTATTTTAGCCACTCGTTTTTGTGTATCATAAGCAATAGGAGTAGCAATAAATATTGAGGAGTAAGTACCAACAACCACCCCTACCAACAATGCAAATATAAACCCACGGATAGTTGCGCCTCCAAAGAGGAATATGGCCAGCAATACGACAAATGTTGAAAGCGATGTACTAAATGTACGGCGCAGTGTACTGTTAAGCGCGTTATCAATATTAAGTACCCGGTCGCGTTTCGGATACAACTTGAAATATTCCCTTATACGGTCGAAAACAACCACGGTGTCGTTTATTGAGTACCCTACAACAGTAAGGATAGCCGCAATGAATGCCTGGTCGATCTCCAGTGAGAATGGCAGGAATCCATAAAATACCGAGAATATCCCCAGCACGATTAATGAGTCGTGTGCCAGAGCAGCAACTGCTCCCAGCCCATATTGCCAGTTTCGGAAACGAATCAATATATAGAGGAAAATAATAACCAGTGCAAAAAAGATAGAGATTACCGCATCTTTCCGGATATCATCGGATATGGTAGGCCCGACCTTTTGTGAACTTTGCCTGTAATTTTGGGTAAAATCCTCTAGTGTGACATCACTTCCAATCAGTTTTGCTGATTTCAACCCCTGGTACATCAGTTCCTCCACTTCATTATCGACTGTTTCATTTGATTCATCAATCTTAAATTCTGTGGTAATCCGAACCTGGTTATCAGCCCCAAATGTTTTAACCTCGGGTGCTTCACCATATACTGCGGCCAGGGCAGTCCTTACATCGTCTACCTTCACATCTTCATGGAAACGCACAACATAGGTACGCCCTCCTTTAAAATCGATCCCATAATTAAGCCCGCGTGTTACAAGCGAAATAATAGAAATTCCAATAAGTACTCCGGAGATGATATAGAAAATCTTCCTTTTTTCAAGGAATTTAATTCCTACCGAACGCAACCAGTTGCTGGTAAATTTCGAGGTAAAGGTAATTTTCTTATTGTGGCTTAGTTGCCATTCAAATATCAGTCGGGTAATAAAAATAGCACTGAACAGAGAGGTAAGGATACCGATTACCAGCGTAGTGGCAAAACCTTTAATAGGCCCTGACCCGAAAAGGTAAAGTACAATACCCGTAAGTAGTGTTGTAACCTGCCCATCGATAATTGCCGAGTAAGCATTTTGATACCCTTCCTTTATAGCCAGCCTCAAACCTTTCCCTGCCCTCAGTTCTTCCTGTATCCTTTCATAGATCAGCACATTGGCATCTACCGACATACCTATTGTCAGTACAATACCACCGATACCAGGCAATGTTAAAACCGCCCCCAACGATGCAAGTACGCCAATGATAAAGAACATGTTGGCAAGTAACGCAATATTAGCTACAAGCCCTGCTTTCTTACTATAGAAGAAAAGCATGTATGCCAATACCAGAATAAAAGCGATCAGGAATGAATACAGTCCACTGTTAATAGCCTCATGCCCGAGCGAGGGCCCAACAATTTCTTCTTGTATAATATTTGCAGGAGCTGGCATTTTCCCCGACTTCAGGATGTTGGCAAGGTCTTTTGCTTCTTCAACACTCTCCAACCCTGTAATACTTGAACGCCCGCCTGTTATTTCATTCTGGACTGTAGGGTATGAACGCACGTACCCATCAAGGACAATAGCAACCGATTTACCAATATTTTCTTTGGTGATACGCGCCCATATTTTAGACCCTTCGGCATTCATCGACATTGCAACTTCCGGGCGACTTGCCTGGTCATAGTCCTGGCGTGCATCGGTAATCACATCTCCTGTAAGAGGAGGCCGCCCATCGCGTGTGGTAACTTTAAGTGCTATCAGGCGGAAATAATTACCCCCCTCATCGACCGCTTTTGCCGACCACTTAAAAATCATATTCCTTGGGAAGATACTCCTTATCTGAGGAAGTGCCAGGTACCTGTCAACCTGTGCAGTATCTTTTGCATGGGCAGTACCAACAGCAGGCCCGTGGAAAAGATTCCCCGACTGGTCGGTACTTGGTGTCAACACTGCAAACAACGGGTATTCTTTTTTAAAGTTTTCAAGGTTCCCCAGAGAAGTATCTGTTGAGTCCTTCTCTTCCTCAGCTTCCAACTCGTCAAGCAGAGAACTGCTTTCGCCCGAAGAATCAGTTTTAGCAACCTCCCCGGATGCTTCTTTTGAGGGCTCTCCGCCACTTTCTTCTTCGGCTTTAACTTCCTCCATTTCTTTAAGCTTCTGGTTTGCCTGCAACAGGAAAGGGTAAACCTCCTGGTTTTCGTAAGTTTCCCAGAATTCCAACATTGCCGTACCCTGTAAGAGTTTACGAACCCGGGCCTGGTCTTTTACTCCCGGGAGTTCAACCAAAATACGTCCCTTGGTTTGTAGCTGCTGGATATTGGGCTGGGCTACACCAAAACGGTCGATACGCGTACTGATAATTTTAAATGCGTTATCGATTGCTGCATCTGTTTCTTCCCTGATAACCTTTATAACTTCAGCATTTGTAGAATTATACTGAATACGGTCTTTAAGTTCCAGCGTATTAAATATGGCTGCCAGTTTGGCATTTGGGTCAATCTCTTCGAAAGCCCGGGCAAATAAGGTTACAAAATCATCCTGGCTGTTTTTCTGAAGTGCTTTAGCCTTTACCAGTGCGGCATTGAAAGTTGAGTCTTTGCTGTAATTCGACAAAGCTTTGACAAGGTCGATAACCGACACTTCGAGGGTTACATTCATCCCTCCTTTAAGGTCAAGGCCCAGGTTCATTTCCAGCTCTTTTACCTCTTTATAGGTAAATTTTTTGATGCCAAAAAAATTGTATACTACTTCACCTGAAATTGAATCCAGGTAATGATTTTCAAGGGCAGGGTCACCCTGTGCATATTCTGCAGCATCTTTTTCTATCTGCTTTGCTTTATATGTAAAAGTAAGCTGATAAAAACAAACGGCTGCAAGCAATATTGCAAATGTTAGAATTGCACCTTTATTTTGCATTTTTTTTTGTATTTAAGATGTTATGTTATTATTTATAACTGATTGATTAAAATCCTTGTTGCCATCATTCCAAATTGAAAAGTTGGGAAAATATATAAGACTTACAGGAATGAGTATAAAAAATCAGGCACCCGGAGGGGTGTCATCGGGGCTGCTGTAATAGCATTGGTTAAAAACAGCATAATGTACAGGTATGGCTAACGGCAGTTTCGGGATCGCCAATCCTTTTTTCAACATCGAAAAAGCCCTTTCGCCATGGTAGTTCTGAAGAAACCGGCCCTGTGTCCGCAGGAAAAGCCTGTACGTAGCCTGGTTGTTTGACGTTTTTAGGTTTATGGGTTTTACCGGATTGTAAAAAAAGAAATGCCCTATGTCAATACCTTTTGAATCAGGAGCATTCCGGGAAACAGTATCCAGGGTTGGACCTTTTTCATGGTAAAAGTCAAAAAGCATTGCTGATGCAATTAATGCACTAAACAGCAATAGCTTAAGCAGTAATTTTTTCGATATGTATTTTTTATTTCCCAAATCCAGTTAAACAGGTAGCCCGCAAATATATTTAATTTTTAGGAAATTGCACAAAAGGGCGG
>JAADGO010000224.1 GCA_013152355.1 Chlorobiota bacterium | reverse complement strand
ATTGCCCCTGCTGAGGCATTTAAATTGCTTCCTGTTCAGGAGGGAAGGCATTCGGCTTTCAAAGATTTCTGGCAAAAGGAATATCAAAATAAAAAAGTAAAAGCTGAAGAGTTTTTACAGAAATCTATTCCTTCGGATTTAAAAATATTTGGGCTGGTCAACCAAAGTTTGCCGGATGAGGCTATCCTATTCTCCGGGAATAGTAGTGCTGTGAGGTATTTACTCTATTTCGACCAAAAGAAAAGGTGCTTTTATGCCAACAGGGGGGCATCGGGTATTGACGGTTCATTGTCAACAGCCGTGGGTTTTGCATCGGCGACCGAAAAACCTGTTTTTGCTGTTTTAGGCGACCTGAGTTTTGTTTACGACTCGAATGCTTTATGGAATAGGGAATTCCCTTCGAACCTGAAGATTATTGTCATAAATAATGGGGGAGGGGGTATCTTCCATCTGATAAATGGCCCAACTGGTTCTGATGCCTTCAAAATGCTTATTGAGGCATACCACCCGGTGAAAATTGATAAATTGGCAGAAGCTTTTGGCATCTCTTATTACTTTTGCAGTAACTTTGATGATGTGGAAAACAATATAAAACTATTAAGGGATTCATTGAATCCGTGTATTCTGGAGATTAAAACACCTGATGGTGGGAATCCGGAGGTTACAAGAAGTTTTTTTAACTATTTAAACGGATAACATGGCAACCAGAGAATGGATAACTCTGAAAGAGTACGAAGAGATAAAATTTGAATTTTTCGATGGTATTGCAAAAATCACTATCAACCGTCCGCGGTACCACAATGCTTTTACGCCTGACACAACAAAAGAGATGTGCGATGCAATGGTGCATTGCCGTGAAAATCAGGATGTATCGGTTGTTGTATTGACAGGGGCAGGTGACAAGGCATTTTGCAGCGGTGGCGACCAGAATGTAAAAAGTTTCGCAGGGTACATTGGCAAGGACGGTGTGCCTCGTTTGAATATCCTGGAGATGCAGAAACTCATCCGCTCCATCCCGAAACCCGTAATTGCGATGGTAAATGGTTATGCTATTGGTGGCGGGCATGTTTTACACGTAGTTTGCGATTTAAGCATTGCCTCGGAGAATGCTATTTTTGGGCAAACAGGGCCTAAAGTGGGAAGTTTCGATGCAGGGTTCGGCTCGTCATACCTGGCCCGGATCGTGGGGCAGAAAAAAGCCCGTGAGATATGGTTCCTGTGCAACCAGTATTCGGCTCAGGAGGCACTTGACATGGGGCTCGTAAACAAGGTTGTGCCACACGGTCAATTGGAAGACGTTACTGTTGAGTGGTGCAAAAAAATAATGACGCACAGCCCATTGGCTTTACGGATGATTAAAACAGGGCTGAATGCCGAACTTGATGGGCAGGCAGGGCTACAGGAGTTTGCCGGAAACGCCACCATGCTTTATTATATGACAGAGGAAGCACAGGAAGGCAAAAAAGCATTCCTCGAAAAAAGGAAGCCTGATTTTAAGAAATACCCGAAGTTGCCTTAGGGGAAGTATAAGGTAGTAAGTCGTAAGTATAAAGTCGTAAGTAGTAACTTCTATAATAAAACTTATAAATGGCAATTGCAATAAATTATGTCTGCAATATAAAATGAATAAAGTATCCACCTGGGTTCAGGCATTCCGGTTACGGACATTACCACTGGCAGTTTCAAGTACGCTGGTGGGAAGTTTCCTTGCTATTCCGGCAGGGCGGTTTAAATGGCAGGTATTTGTTTTGTCGGTACTCACAACTGTTTTTTTGCAAATACTTTCGAACCTGGCAAACGATTATGGCGACTCGAAAAACGGGGTTGACAATGAAGACAGGGTAGGGCCAAAGCGTATGGTGCAATCAGGCAGGGTCTCTTTGCCCGGGATGAAACGGATGGTGCTAATTTTTGCTGCCCTATCGTTGATCTCCGGTATTTTGCTGATCTACTACGGGCTTGCCCGCCTGCCGTTTCTTTACCCGCTACTATTTTTGGTGCTGGGGCTTCTGGCAATAGGTGCGGCAATTAAATATACCGTAGGGAAAAACCCGTATGGTTACTCAGGGCTGGGCGATATTTTCGTGTTTATTTTCTTCGGGGTTGTTGGCGTTTGCGGAACCTATTATTTACATACCAACGAATTTAACTTTTGGGTTCTTTTGCCTGCTTCGGCAATTGGTTTTTTAAGCTCCGGAGTGTTGAACCTGAACAATATGCGCGATATTGAGAACGATGCCAAAAGCGGCAAAAAAACATTGGTGGTACGTATGGGGTTTAACGCTGCCCGGTGGTACCACCTGTCGCTAATTCTGTTAGCATTAGTATCAACATTGATCTATTCCTTTATATTTTGGGAGTCGGTATATCAATTAATGTATTTGCTGACTTTGCCATTTCTGTTTTTAAATGTGAAAAGCGTTTTCCTAAATAAAATCCATGCCGAATTAAACCCTGAATTAAAAAGACTGTCCCTGATTACTTTTGCATTTTCACTATCTTTCGGGCTGGGATTAATTTTATAAGAAACGAACATGAAATTTAATCTGCGATATTTCACAAACATGCATGATTAAATTTCATCGAGAGTTCCATACGTTACAATTGAGAATAATAAATTTAAACGGATGAAATGATTAAAGCTTCTTATTCTAAAAGGACTCTGATTTTTAAACAACCGGCCGGGACATCCCGTGGAGTTTTATTGGAGAAAGACTCTTTTTTTCTCTCACTTTTCCATGACGAGAATCCCTTAATTAAAGGTGTCGGTGAAATATCCCCTATCCCCGGATTAAGTATTGACGAACCGTCTCGGCTTGAAAATAAAATAATTGAGATTATTGACTCAATTAATACAGGGAACTATAATTTTAATATGCCTGTGGCTGGTTTTCCGGCTATTCAGTTCGGGGTAGAAACAGCTCTTATCAGCCTGGGTGCGAACAGTTCACAAATATTATTCCCGTCTGATTTTACTTCCGGGAAGGTTTCAATCCCTATCAATGGGCTAATCTGGATGGGAAGCCGGGAATTTATGGAACAGCAAATTGAAGCCAAAATTAAAGCAGGCTTCCGATGCCTGAAACTTAAAATAGGGGCTATTGATTTCGAAACAGAGTTGTCGGTTTTAAAAAGTATAAGGGGGAAATATCCTTCGGAGCTACTGGAACTGCGTGTTGATGCCAATGGGGCGTTCAATCCGGCGGATGCTTATGATAAACTTAGCCGTTTAGCAGAATTAGGGCTACATTCGATTGAACAACCGATAAAGGCAGGGCAGTATGAAGAGATGAGCCGTTTGTGTGCTGCATCGCCTCTTCCAATTGCACTGGATGAAGAACTGATTGGGGTATTCCCCTATGAAAAGAAAAAACAATTACTTGAAACAATAAAACCGCAGTACATTATATTAAAACCAAC
>JAADGO010000038.1:8507-27391 GCA_013152355.1 Chlorobiota bacterium | reverse complement strand
AGCCCTTTCATCGCCTTCGGCAACACCTGTCCCCATAATTGCGACACCACTATTCCGCATAACAGTTTCCACATCGGCAAAATCAACATTAACATATCCCGGCACAGTGATTATTTCGGCAATCCCTTTGGCTGCCGTAGTCAAAACATCATCGGCTTTTGCAAATGCTTCGGAAATAGCAAAATCCCCATACATTTCCCTGATCCGCTCATTGTTAATAACCAGCAGCGAATCGACATGCCCCTCTAACTGAGAAATCCCGTCAATGGCTTGTTTTACCCTCCTTCGCCCTTCATTCCTGAAAGGAATGGTAACGATGCCAACGGTCAGTACTCCCATTTGACGGCATACCTCGGCAATCACCGGTGCGGCCCCGGTACCTGTCCCGCCCCCCATCCCGGCAGTAATAAATACCATTTTTGTATTTGTTTGCAGCAGCCTCTTCACATCTTCAATATTTTCCATAGCGGCTTCTTTCCCTATATCGGGTTTATTCCCTGCTCCCCGCCCTTCGGTTAATGAAGCACCCAGCTGTAATTTTAGCGGGACGGCACTGGCTTCCAACGCCTGTGCATCGGTATTACATACGATAAAATCAACATCGCGTATACCCTGCCTGTACATGTGGTTTACGGCATTGCCTCCACCACCTCCTACGCCAATCACCTTTATGAATTGACTTTGTTCCTTTTCAAGTTGAAAATTTAATATCTCTGATGCCATACTTTTATTTTTAAAGGTCTCTATAACTTATCTTTTGCCAGCCGGGTTCGTCATTTTAATCGTCATTTTCCAATGATTGGTCACTGCCGTCATCAAAAAAGCGTCCAAATTGCCGTGAGAACCAATTATCAATATTATTCTCCTGTTTAGCTTCATAAGCGACCTGTTTCTTTTTTGCCTTCTTCTTTTTCTCTGCCACCCGTGGCTTTTGCATTTGCATAACAGGCGGTTCCCCCTGCATGTAAACCTGGCTTTCCTGGTCAAATATTTCATTATGCAGCTCCTCCCGGCTATAATCTTTACCGGTATCATTATCGTCAAGTTCAAATTTCTGCGAGGGCTTTTCCTCCTGCATAATCTTATTTGGGTTGGTAGCAAAACCGGTGGCTAAGATCGTTACACTAACCTTATCACCCAACGACTCATCATATCCATTCCCCCAAATAATATCAGCCTCCTGCCCTGCTTTTTCCTGCAGGAACTCTATTATCTCTCCAATCTCCCCAATCCTTATCTCTTCGGTTCCCGAGATAATATTCAGCAATATATTGTTAGTCCCAAAAATATCGTTACTATCAAGCAATGGCGACTCCAGTGCTTTGTGTACTGCTTTCATTGCCCTGTTTTCGCCACTTGCCAGGCCTGTCCCCATTATGAAAACCTTACTTTCGGCCATCACTGTATACACATCGGTGTAGTCGATGTTAATATTTCCGTGTACCGTAATAATTTCAGCAACACCTTTCACCGCTGTTGCCACAATATCATCGGCTTTTTTGAATGCCTGCCTGGCCGGAAGGTCGCCATAAATATTGTGTAGTTTCTGGTTACTAATAACCAACATACTATCAACATGCTCCCTGAGCTTATTAATACCTTCGAGGGCCTGCCCAAACCTTTTTTTCCCTTCAGCCGGCGATGGAATTGTAACAACGGCAATTGTCAGTATGCCGAGCTCTTTGGCCAGTGAAGCAATTACCGGAGCAGCACCCGTACCGGTACCGCCACCCATTCCGGCTGTTATAAAAAGCATTTTGGTAGTTCCTTCAAGCACCTGCCTGATATCGTCATAATTCTCTTTGGCAGCCTCCTCTCCCATTTCGGGGCGGTTGCCGGCCCCTCTGCCTTCGGTTAAGGTCACTCCTAGCTGGATTTTAACCGGAACCGGGCTGTTTTGCATTGCCTGTGCATCCGTATTACATAAAATGTAGTCAACACCCCTGATCCCTTCTTCACACATGTGACTGACTGCATTACCTCCACCGCCTCCAACTCCCAGCACTTTAATAATGCTTGAGGAGGATTTTGGGAAACTAAAATTCAATAATTCTTCAGTCATACCTGTTTTTTTTAATGCATTTCAATATCGTCTTCGTCAAATATCATTGTAATCTGCTGCGACATTTTTTCCAACTTACTCCGGAAAAACCCTCCTGCTATTTTCTTATCTTTTTTCTTCTTCCGTTTCCTTCCTGATTCAGTTGAATGATTATTATCGTTAAGGGATAATTTAAGCAACCCCAGTGCAGTGAAGTACTCAGGAGCCCTTAATTCTTTTATATTCTCTTTTAAATTAAGTGCCGGAAACCCAATACGGGCATCCAGGCCGGTGCGGTATTTAACCAGTTGCACCAGATTCATGAGTTTTGATGTCCCGCCGGCCAGTACAATACCGGCTCCCAATTTATCCAGGTATCCCGAATTTTCTATTTGGAAATAACAACTGTCAATAATCTCTTCCAAACGGGCCTGGATAATGAAAGCAAGGCTTTTGAACGAGATCTCTTTTGGCTCCCATCCGTTGCTGCCCGGAATGGTAACGACCTTATCCTCTTCGGCAGAGTTGCCCATTGCCTGCCCGTACTGTATTTTTAGTTGTTCTGCCCATTTTGATAATATAGAACATCCCTCTTTTATATCATTGGTAATTACATTTCCCGCAAACGGAATAACCACGCTGTAACATAGGGCTCCATTATGATAAATAGCCATTGTTGTAATACCTCCGCCTATATCGACCAAAACAACACCGGCTTCTTTTTCATCTTCGGTCAATACTGCTTCGGCAGTAGCAATTGGCGACAGCACCGTCCTGCCAAGGCCTACCCTTATTGAGTGCAGGGCTTTCTCAACATGAAGGTTATAAAATTCGGGAGCCATAAGTACCTTATACCTGGCATCGATCTTCTTCCCCGAAAACCCAACCGGGTTTTTAAAGCCCGGTTCTTCATCAATTATATAATCAACAGGGACAATGTGATATATTTTATGCCCGGGGTCGCACGGATGGTTTTGTACCTCATCTATTAAATTCTGAATATCTTCGGATGTAACAACCCCCTCTTCTGAGGTGTATTTATAGCCCTTACAGGCGATTGTCCGTACATGTTGCCCTGCGAGTGCAACGTTCACCTCACTTATTTCGCCATCAAACTGATCTTCTACCTGGCTGATTACATCGTTCAGTACCCCGACAGCCTCGTCAATATTTAACAGAATCCCCCTCTTTACTCCTTTTGATGCATTTTTAGCAAATCCAAGGATATCAATTTTATCATCTTCGGTTTGCACACCGGCCATTGCCACAACTTTTGTGGTTCCTATATCGACAACTGCAACAATTTTCTGCTTCGAAGCCATAACATTATCGTTTTATTCCTATCACCTGGTTTTTATAAGCCAGGTTGATTCGGTTGTATTTATTCCAATTATTATTTACCAACACCTTTTCGTAAAATGCTTTTAAGTTCCTAAACTTTTCCTGATAGTTATCTACCGACCCAAATTCGATAAGATGGGCTCCAACCAGTGGAGTCAATATAATATCATCTTCAGCATTAACATGGATTTGCTCTATTTGAGCATTCCAAAATTCATCATCCCTGATATACAAAATGAAAGGCAATATCTTATCTTTTGCAAATTTCCCCCTGATTTTTCCCGTGACAGCCAACACATTCGCAGAATAATTTGTTGAAACAGGTATTTGTTTTCCGTCTTTATCAAGGAAGTAACTTTTATTCCCGGTAATAATTCGTAAAACAGGAGTACGGTACTTAATCCTTACAGCTAAAATACCTTTATAGGAATTGCCGTTTTTAGCCACCATTTTATACACTTCGGCATTCTCTATTGTACTGTGTTTCTCTACCGCCTGTTCAATTAATTCAGCATTTACCCGATTCAGGTTCTTCCCCAGTAATTTTCGATCTGCTTTTTTTACCAGGCTGACGATTTCACTTTTGTCTAAACAGATAACCTGCTCCCCATCGAAAAACACCTTAATATCTTCACACTTAACATCTTTGGTTTGAATAGAAGAAAATGCCAATGTGGCGGCCAGGAAACCTCCCAGCAACAACCAACCTGTTATATTTGCTATCTTTCTAAACATTTACAATCCATTATAATATTCTGCAATTGCATCGGCTATTTTATCAATATCTCCGGCTCCGATGGTCATCAAAACCTCAATTTCATTATTTTCCACCCATCGCACGACATCGTTTTTTTCCAGCAATATTGTTTTAACACCTACCATCTTTTCTACGATCATTTCAGACGAGACCCCTTCAATGGGCAACTCCCGGGCAGGGTATACCGGAAGTAAAACCGCCACATCGAGCAGGCTGAGGCTTTTTGCAAAACCATCGGCAAAATCCCTGGTACGTGTATACAGGTGGGGTTGGAAAATCCCGGTAATTTTTTTCCCGGGATACATTTTCCGCACCGAAGAAATAACTGCTTTTAATTCCTCAGGGTGGTGTGCATAATCGTCAATAAATATTTTCCCACCACTTTTATACCTTATGTCAAACCTACGTTTAACCCCTTTGTATTCTGACAATCCTTTTTTCACTTCCTCCTGCGAAACCCCTGCGATAAGTGCCATGGCTGCTGCACCAACCGCATTTTCAATATTTATGAGCCCGGGGTAATTATATTTAATTTCAGGAATTATACCCCAGGGCGTGGCTAATGAAAAAAGGTAACTGTTTTCGTGCAAATGAATGTCGAATGCATAAAAATCAGCCTTCTCATTTAACGAATACCGGTAAACATCAAGCCCATCTCTCCCCTGAATCTCTTCCAATACGCCTTTCTTCAGCACCAGGCTCCCTCCATCCTTTATTTGAGAAATAAACTCAACAAACGATTTCTTTATATTCTCAAATTCACCGTAGATATCCAAATGGTCGGAGTCTAATGCAGTAACTAAAGCCACATCCGGAGTTAAATTCAAAAACGACCGGTCGTATTCATCGGCTTCGGCAACCAACCATTGCCCTTCTGAGTCGGGCAGCAATAAATTGGTCCCATAATTTTTAGATATCCCGCCAAGGAATGCGCCACATCCCAATGCCGATTCTTTTAAAATAACCGCCAGCAATGTTGAAACCGTTGTTTTCCCGTGTGTGCCGGCAACTGCCAGGCACTTTCCTTCATTGCACAACATTCCCAATACCTTTGCCCTTTTAAGAATGGTGAAACCCATGTTCTTCAACCAGTTGTATTCAGTATGGTTAGCAGGCAATGCAGGAGTGTAAACAACCAGTGTATTTCCAATATTAAACGTTGCCGGTATCTTTTCCTTATCATCTTCAAAATGAACGTCTATCCCTTCGGCAATTAACTGCATGGTAAGATTCGTTTCGGTGCGGTCGTATCCGGCAACCGTTTTGCCCTGGTTTTTAAAATAACGGGCCAGCGCACTCATCCCTATCCCGCCAATACCCAGGAAATAAACATTCTCTATATCTTGAAGGCTGTTCATTATTCTATTAATCTTACAACTTCGTTTACAATATCTTCAGTGGCATTTGCCCGGGCCAGTTTTTTACAATTTTTTGCCAAAACCAATAACCTTTCAGGATTATTAACCAATGCAAAAGCCTCGGGGAATAACTTTTCCCCTATTTCACCATCCTCAATCAAAACCGATGCTTCCTGTTCGGCCAGGGCAAGGGCATTTTTTGCCTGATGCCCTTCTGCAACATTGGGCGAAGGAATTAAGATTGATGGTTTCCCCACCACGCACAATTCTGAGATAGTCCCTGCCCCGGCACGGCTAATTACCAGGTTGCAGGCAGCATACGCCATATCCATCCTGTTGATAAACCGGTGTATATGCAGGTTATCCGGTTTATTCCCGGATGTACGCTCTTCCATCTCCTCAAAATAATACGCCCCTGTTTGCCAGATCACCTGGACACCCGAGTTGCGTATTGCTTCCAGGTTGTTTATAACCGCATCGTTTACCGAGCGTGCCCCAAGGCTGCCGCCAATAATTAATATTACTTTATCGTCAGGCTTCAGCCCGAAAAAAGCCCTCGGCTCTTCCATTCCGGCAATATCAGCCAAAAGTCCCTTCCTTACCGGGTTTCCCGTTAATACGATCTTTTCGGCAGGGAAAAACCGCTCCATCTTTTCATAAGCCACACAAATTTTACTGACCCGCTTACCTAATAATTTATTGGTAATACCGGCATACGAATTTTGTTCCTGGATTAATGCCGGGATACCTTTCCGGGTAGCAGCATAAAGTACAGGGCCACTGGCAAACCCACCCACGCCAATGGCAACATCCGGTTTAAAATCGTTGACTATTTTGCGGGCTTTCATTACACTATTAACTAACCTGATAAAGAAATCTACCATTTTTAAACCCGGCTTCCGCGGAAAGCCAGCTACAGGCAGCCCGACAATCCGGAAGCCTGCCGCCGGGACTTTTTGCATTTCCATTTTCCCTAAAGCCCCGACAAAAAGAATCTCCGCATCATGGAACCTGTCTTTGATTTCATTGGCAATTGCCAGGGCAGGGTAAATATGCCCGCCTGTCCCTCCTCCGCTTATTATCACTTTTATTCTTTTCATCCCTATGGGATTTCATTTTATCGACACAATTATTTTACAACACTTCATCTTCATCGGGAGTATTCACTGTTACCGGCTGCTCCCCTGCTTCTTTGTTTTTCTGGTTTTGATAGCTAACACTCAGTATGCACCCAAATGCAATGGATGTAAACAACATCGATGTACCTCCCATACTGACCCAGGGTAACGGTTGCCCCGTAACAGGCAATACACCTGAAGAGACACCTATATTGATCATTGCCTGAAAAACCAAAATCAAGGTTAACCCGGCAACCAGGAAAGCCGGAAATGTCCGTGTTGCCCTCCCTACAATAACTACTCCCCTGAAAAAGAAGATCAGGTAAAGGAAAATTATTGCCCCTGCTATGATTAAACCATATTCTTCTACGATTATTGCAAAAATAAAATCGTTGTAAGCCGCAGCCATATAGTTACTTACATTGGAGTGCCCCGGGCCTTTCCCCAGCAACCCTCCTTCATAAATAGCCAATTTTGCATAATCAGCCTGAGTAATCCCTTTCTCTGAAGCAGGGTCGCCATGGACAAAACGTTCAATCCTGCCTTTAATGGTTTTTACACGCAACAGGTTGCCTGGCATAAAATCGGCGGCAAAATAGATCGCCGCCACCAGTATCAACCCGGCAGCCACTACCAATGCAAGGTATTTAACGGGTATCCGTCCGATAAACATCATCGCCATGATGGTGGCAAACAGCAATGCCGAGGTTGAAAAGTCGGAAAAGAAGATTAACCCGCAAATGATAATGGTATATATTATTGTTGTTTTAAATGCCTTAAAAAGGTCTCCTTTTGATTGTTGTTTACGGCCCAAAACCCGGGCGACAAACATTATAAGCGATATTTTAGCAATCTCGGCCGGTTGAAACGAAATAAAACCAAGGTTTAGTGTCCGCCCTGACGAAACACCGGCATAACCCGAAAGTTTCAACATAACGGCTACCACCAAAAGGGCAATACTGAGGTATACAGCCAGTTGTGCCAGGGTTGAATACAGTTTTACAGGGAAAACATTTACCATTAACACGATTATACCGAAGCCTATAGATAAAAAGAATAACTGCCTGACCAGGTAATACCATGTATCGCCATTGGCCCTGCGGAACGCCAATGCACCGGTAGAGCTATATACGATTAAAACCGATAGCAACGACAGCAATAGCAGGACTATCCAGATAACCTTATCGCCTTTAAATATTTTACTTAGTGTAAAATTCATTTTTCAATCCTTACAAATCGCGTACATTGCGTTTAAATTGAATCCCCCTGTCTTCGTAGTTGTCGAAAAGGTCGAAACTGGCACACGCCGGCGAAAGCAAAACAATATCGCCGTTACGTGCAAGGTAGTATGCTGTTTTCACAGCATCAGGCATATTGTTTACGTCAACAATATCTTTAATTATTTTCCCAAACGCATCGTGTATTTTCGAATTGTTTTTCCCTAAGCAGACAATTGCTTTCACCTTTTTTCGTACCAATCCTGTAATCATGGAATAGTCGTTTCCTTTATCAACCCCCCCGGTAATCCACACTACCGGCTTGTTCATACTTTCTAAAGCATACCAGGTAGAATTTACATTAGTTGCTTTTGAGTCGTTGATAAATTCAATTCCATGAACCACAAGAAAACGTTCTAACCTGTGTTCAACACCCTTAAAGTCGGTCAGGCTTTCTCTTAAACGCTCGTCACGTATGTTAAAAACCATACTGGCAATTCCTGCTGCCATCGAATTGTAGATGTTGTGTTTCCCTTGTAATGATAAATCCAGAATAGACATGCTGAATTGTTTTTCGTTTAACCGTATCTTTAATTGCCCGTTCGATACCCCGGCTCCTGTATGGGGCGGCTCACCTAATGTAAATGGTAGTCGAACGGATTTTATCATTCTATTATTAATTTCATTCTGAATGATTTCGTCATCTGCACAGTAGATAAAAAAATCACTCTTTGTTTGATTTTGAACTATCCGGAATTTCGAGTCAACGTAATTTTGCATCTCGTATCCGTAGCGGTCCAGGTGGTCGGGAGTGATGTTTAAAAGTATTGCCATATCGGCTTTAAAATCATACATCCCATCCAATTGGAAGCTGCTTAACTCAATGATATACAGCTCGTAATCCTCCTCTGCAACCTGCCTGGCAAAACTATGCCCCACATTCCCGGCCAGCCCTACATTAAACCCCGCATTTTTAAAGATGTGGTAGGCCCATAGTGCGGTAGTGGTTTTCCCGTTACTGCCTGTTATGCAAATTGTTTTTGCCGATGTGTACCTGCCCGCAAATTCTATCTCCGAAACCACTTTGATATTATTTGCTTTCAGGTCAAGAACCAACGGAGCAGTATCCGGTATCCCCGGGCTTTTCACAACTACATCAGCATCCAGGATTTTTTCTTTTGTATGCTTCCCCTCTTCAAAATCCAAATCATATTGTCGAAGAACTTCTTTGTACTTACTCTTTATTTCTCCAAGGTCGGAGACAAATACCTCAAACCCCTTTTCTTTTCCCAGTATTGCAGCGCCAACGCCACTTTCTCCGGCTCCGAGTATAACTAACCTGCCTGCCAATGCTACCTGATTTTTAAGGTTACAATTGTCAACACTGCTAAAATGATCCCCACTATCCAGAAGCGCGTTACAATTTTCGCTTCAGGAATCCCTGCTTTTTGGAAATGGTGGTGGATAGGGCTCATTAAAAAGACCCTCCTCCCCTCGCCAAACCTATATCTTGTATATTTGAACCAACTCACCTGAATAATCACGGAAAGGTTCTCAAGGACGAATATCCCACACAACAGGGGGATTAATATTTCTTTTCTGATAATCACAGAAAAAACAGCAAGTATGCCTCCCAGGGCCAGGCTTCCGGTGTCGCCCATAAATACCTGGGCAGGGTATGAGTTGTACCATAAAAACCCAACCGTAGCACCAATAAAAGCACTGATAAAAACTGTCAGTTCACCAATATTCGGGATATACATAATATTCAAATAGTCGGCATAAATTACATTACCACTGACATAGGCCAGTATCCCCAATGTGGCCCCACTTATAGCGGAGGTACCTGTAGCCAGCCCGTCTAACCCATCGGTAAGGTTAGCTGCATTCGAAACTGCGGTAATAATTAAAATTATGGCTATTGCATAAATTAGCCATTTCAGGTTGGCAGCCCCCTTACCCATGAATGCTACAAGCCATTCATAATCGAACTCATTCAGTTTAAAGAAAGGGATCGTGGTTTTTGTGGACTTTACATCGGCAGTAACATACTTCACAGCCTGCTGCCCGGTTTCTTTATCAATGACTATCTCCTTAAGAGGTTTCCCATCGGCACCTAATACTTTTTCGCGAACTACTACCTCATTGCTTAAAAACAATGTAGCAGCTACCATTAACCCTAAACTTACCTGCCCCAGTATTTTAAACTTACCGGCTAACCCCTTTTTATTTTTCAGGAATATTTTTATATAATCGTCAATAAAGCCAATCAACCCTAACCAGATTGTTGTGATGAGCATCAATAAAATATAGATGTTATGCAACTGGGCAAAAAGTAAGGTCGGCACAACTATGGAAAACAGTATAATAATACCGCCCATGGTTGGGGTGCCTTTCTTATCCATTTGCCCTTCAAGCCCAAGGTCCCGGATTTCTTCCCCAATTTGTTTCTTTTGCAGGAAACGGATCAGTTTCTTGCCAAATACCATGGTGATAATCAATGACAAAATAATTGCCCCACTTGACCGGAAGGAGATATACTGTAGCATCCCTAAGCCGGGGATGTCATAATCTTTAAAGAATTCGTACAAGTAGTATACCATAGGTACTTGTTTTATATGATTCCAAATATTTCTTCTATCACTTCTTTATCGTCAAAATGGTGTTTCACTCCTTTGACCTCCTGGTAATCTTCGTGCCCTTTGCCTGCCACCAGGATGATATCGCCGGGGCCTGCCAGCATAAGGGCTGTTTTAATCGCTTCCTTACGGTTTACAATTGACAAAACTTTCTTTTTCTGTAATGCATCTAGCCCGGCTTCCATATCTGCAATAATCTGTTCGGGGACTTCGCTCCTGGGGTTATCGGAAGTAAGTATCACCTTATCGCTGGCAAGCACAGCTTCCCGTGCCATTTCAGGGCGTTTTGATTTGTCTCTGTCTCCCCCTGCGCCAACAACTGTAATCACCTGTTCGTTGTGTGACCTTATTTCGGAAATTGTATTCAAAACATTTTGCAGTGCATCGGGGGTATGGGCATAATCAACAATAGCTAATTTCCCGTCAAGGCTCCTGATGGTTTCAAACCTCCCGCGTACAGGCTCCAGTTCACTAATGGCCGACAACACCTCGTCTTGCTCCTGCCCCATGGAAATAGCTGCCACGTAAACTGCCAGAAGGTTGTATGCATTGAATTTACCCACGAATTTTGCCCATACTTCCCTGTTGTCAAGGTTCAGCAGCATCCCATCGAAATGACGCTCCAGCACTTTACACCTAAAATCGGCCAATGCCCTTATTGAATAGGTAATAATCTTTGCTTTTGTATTCTGAACCATCACCAGCCCGTTTTTATCATCGATGTTTGTCAATGCAAAAGCTGTTTCCGGCAGCCCATCGAAGAACATTTTTTTTGCTTTCAGGTATTCAGCAAAAGTTTTATGGTAATCCAGGTGGTCGTGGGTCAGGTTAGTGAAAATACCTCCGGAGAAATTCACCCCTGCGATCCTGCCCTGATGAATTGCGTGCGAACTTACTTCCATAAAACAGTATGCGCACCCGGCATCAACCATTTCAGCAAAAAGGCGTTGGATTTGCACGGCATCAGGGGTTGTATGGGTTGCCCGGGTTTCTTTTCCGCCAATACTGTTTTTAATCGTGGAAATCAACCCGGCTTTGTAGCCCAATTTTGTAAAAAGGCCATGTAGCAGGGTAACAATGCTGGTTTTCCCGTTTGTACCGGTAACACCAACAATTTTCAATGTTTCCGATGGGTATCCATAAAATGCAGATGCCAGCTCCCCTAATACCCTGCTGCTGTTATTTACTTTTATAAAAGTTATATTGCCTGGTATTTCCGCAGGAATATCTTCACATACAACAGCAACAGCACCTTTTTCAATTGCCCCCTGTATAAACCTGTGCCCATCGACCTGAGTCCCCCGGACAGCCACAAACAGGCAACCGGGTTTAACCTTACGCGAATCAAATACAATTCCCGAGACCTTAACATAAAGGTCGCCAAAAACCTCAATGGCTTCCTTTGCTGACAATATATCTTTTAATACCTTCATCCTTTTCAACTCAAAGTCAGATATATGCGCTGCCCCTTGTGGAATTTACTTCCGGGAGTCAGCGACTGTTTAGTTACTTTCCCAATACCGTTAACCTTTACTTTAAGCCCCGCACGCTCCAGAATAAAAATGGCGTTGCTCAGCCCCATCCCGGTGACATCAGGAATCTTATCCATAGTTATTTTTTCTTCTTTAAATCCTATTTTACCATTTAAGTTGGCTGTTGACACAAAGTTGCTGTTTACGTTATCTTCGATATTGCCCATTTCCAGGCTGGTTAAAACCTTTTTTATATCGCTGCGTTGCCCTTTTTTAATTACAGGCACTTTACTGTTTTCCGTATCCTGGTCAGATTCTGCATACTCCGTTGCCTGTACCTGCAGGGCATAAACTTTCTCGGCAATTTCTTTAAACACCGGGCCTGCTACCGATGAGCCATAATAGACCCCTTTTGGGCGATTCATGGTAACAATCATTGAATAAACCGGATTATCGGCAGGGAAGTAACCGGCAAATGAAGCTAGGTATAGCCCTTTGGGGTATTCTCCGTTTGCAGAAATCTGGGCAGTGCCTGTTTTCCCGGCAATCTTGAAAAACGGGTTTTGGAGGCTTTTCCCTGTCCCCGATTCACAAACTCCGGCCAATAATTTTTGTGCCTTCCCAATTGTTTCCCTGGAAACAATCATCGGGTTTATTACTTCGGGGTTGAATTTTTTCACAACCTGCCCGCCATCCAGTATCTCATCTACCAACAACGGCTTCACCATTTTCCCGTTATTTGCCACAGCATTGTAAAAAGTGAGTATTTGCAGAGGCGTCATTTTTATTTCATAGCCATACGACATCCATGCTAATGACGTACCCCACCAATCGCGGTCGCCGGGGTATTTAAAATATGGAATGCCTTCCCCTTTTATTTCCAGCCCCAATGGTTTATTCAGCCTAAAACCGTACAGCCTGTCGACATAATCTTTCGGCCGCTTTTCGTAACACTGTGTAATAATTTTTGCTACCCCCACATTTGACGACTTTTCAAAAATCTCTTTCAGGGTCAGCTTCCCATGCCCGCCATACTTATAATCACTATCATAAATTGTCTGCCCCTTGTATTTCCATACGCCATTCCCGGTATCAAACACATCGCTCGTATCGACCAGCCCCTGGTCCATTGCCGCCATCAGCGACATCAACTTAAATGTAGAACCAGGCTCATAGCATCCGGCATGGCCAAGGGCATAATTGTATATTTCGCCATAAAGGCCTTCCCTAACTCTGCCTAAGTTGGCAATTGCCTTTATTTTCCCTGTTTTTACTTCCATCAGTACCGCAGTCCCCCATTCGGCCTGGCTTTTTTCCAACTGCCTTAATAAAGCTGTTTCTGCAATATCCTGCATTTTGATATTCAGGGTTGTAATAATATCCATACCATCCTGGGGCTCTATCTCGGTACGTGTGACCCACCTGCCCGACAGGTTCTGTTTGTAACTAATTCCTTCTTTCCCTTTCAGGTAAGTTTCATAAGCCCCCTCTATTCCGGTATAGCCAATATTGCCATGCACTCCTCCGTAAATCCCTTTATTTAGTGTCCCAATGGTGCGTGACGCCAATATCCCTAATGGTGCAATGCGTTTGTTTTCCTGCTCGATGATCCTTCCGCCCCGGTTCTGCCCCCTGTTTAGTATTGGAAATTTTTTTATTTCCCTGAGTTCCAGGTAATCTATCTTTCGGGGCGTTAGCAAAAAGCCTCTGTTTTTCCTTTTATATGCTGCATCTAACCTGCGTTTGTATTCCGCCTTACTTTTATCTTTAAACATTCCTGACAAACGGAAAGCCAGTGAATCGCTCAATTTGTCATAAACCTGCACAACTCCTTCAGCAGCCAAATCGATACGGACAAAGTACCCAGGGACAGAAGTAGCCAATATATTGCCATCATCGGCACATATATTGCCTCTGTTTGCCTCAACAATAACTGTATTTTTGCTAAGGTTTTCAGCTATTTGCTTCCACTTCCCGGTTTTTATATTTTGAACGGCAGCAAGTTTGAAGACCACCACTATTCCGAATATGAACATGATGAAATAAATAACGGCAAGCCGGGTTATTATTACTCTTCTTATTTCCATTTGCCCTTTTTATTTTTTACTATCAATTGCAAAGGCGGCCTTTGGGGCTCTTCCAGCCCAAGCCCTGCTTTTTTCACACGCTCAACAACCTCAGAAGGGCGGCTCACATCCATTAGCTTGACAGAGTTTGTCACCGATTCCGACCTTAACTCTTTAATGCTTTGCTCAACAACCTCTATCCTGCGGATCACCTTTTCAGACCTAAATCGATTGGCGATAAGCAACAGCCCCAAAAAAGCCAGGAATAAAATAAAAGGAATTTGCCTGGTCACCCTTTCATCGGTAAAGATTGCCCCCCCGATAAATGACTTAACACCTTTTTTCTGCCCTGCCTTATTTGCCTCTTTTTCAGCCATTCGTTTTATACTTTTTCTGCAATTCTCATTTTTGCACTCCTTGACCTCGGATTCTTTTCCAGCTCTTCTGCCGAGGGTGTAACCACCTTTCTGTTGACCAGTTTGAATGGTGAAGAAATATTCCCGTAAAAGTCTTTTTCAACCTTCCCTTCAAAATTCCCGGTTTTCATAAAATTTTTTACCAACCTGTCCTCAAGGCTATGGTAGGTTATCATTACCAACCTGCCTCCCGGCTTTAATACTTCAAGCGAAGCCTCTAAAAACTCTTTCAAAGCCTGCATTTCCCTGTTCACCTCAATACGCAGTGCCTGGAAAACCTGCGCCATGTATTTATTCTCAATAGATTTTGGTATACATTTATCAATAACACTCCTCAATTGTTGTGTGGTTTCCACCATGCCTGTGGCTCTGGCCTGCACAATCTCCCGGGCCAGCTTTGCAGCATTCCTCACTTCTCCATAAGTCCGGAATACCTGCTTCAGCTCCTCTTCGCTATATTCATTCACCACAGTAGCAGCACTTTTTTTTGCCTGCCGGTTCATGCGCATATCCAGTTTCCCTTCGAACCGGAATGAGAAGCCCCTTTCGGCAACATCAAAATCATGCGATGAGACACCCAGGTCGCCTAAAATCCCGTCTACGCTCTGTACTTCGAAATAGCGGAGAAAATTTTTCAAGAATCTGAAATTGTGCATGATAAAGAAGAACCTGTCGTCTTTAATGGCATTGCGCGCAGCATCAGCATCCTGGTCGAAAGCAAAAAGCCTCCCTTTATTTAACCGCCGCAATATCTCACGGGAATGGCCACCCCCGCCAAATGTAGCATCAACATAGTCGCCTCCGGACCGGATCGATAATCCATCAACGGACTCGAACAACATTACCGGTATGTGATACGTGCTCATTATCCACCCTTTTTTGAATTATTTCCAAGTTTTTCTTCAATCATATCGCGAAGAGGTTTGCGGGTAGACCTGCGGCTTTCGAAATCCTCAGCATTCCAAAGCCTGATCATTTTGCCCATTCCGCTTAAAACCACTTCTTTTGTTGCATTGGCATGGTTCAAAAAGTCAAGCGGGATATTTATCCGCCCGTTCGGAGCCATTTTTACAGTGGTGAAATTTTCATAAAACTGTTCGAGCAACTCAATATCCCCTTCGTCAAATTGGTTAAGCTGTGATTCAATCTCTTCCAGCTTTTGATTCCAGTATACCTCGGGGTAAATATTCAGGCAGCCAACATAAATATCCTTTTCAATGGCCAAAGGGAAGTCAGCCTGGTCGCCCATTGCCTTTTTAAAAGCCGCCGGAAGCACCACCCTGCCCTTGTCATCAATAATTGCGGTATATTTTGCTGAAAACCGTATCACTTAAACTGCTTTGATATTAAATGCTTAATGGTAATATATGGTAAAAATAAAGAATTTCTTCCATTTTATTACACTATGTAACACTATATTCCACTGCCGCACATCTTGAAATTTGTTGATAATTGACCAAATTCTGTTAGTAACGATCTTAATAACTTATAGCAACCGACTAGAAAAGCCTATAAATCAACAATTTACAATGTTCACGTAATACTACTAACAACAGTTAATAACTCGAAAATTGTTTCTAAAAAAGGCTTCTGATTGGTTATAATTCATGTAGCTGCCGGGGCAATTATTGAAGTTGTTTAAAGTCAAATTGAAAACCTGCAAGTAACATCTTGATTCCATTGGACTTCAGCTAATTTTCCTTGCATCCCGAGTGTTCGGGATGCAAGAGAAACCGAGCTTCCCCGAGTGCTCAGGGCTGAAAATCAATCTGTCACTCTCGAAAATCCACTTTAACTTTAAACAACTTCATTGCCTTCCCCCATAAAAAAAACAGCAAATCAGAGTTCTTTGGATAAAATGTTTTTTAATACGGGTAATTTTTGTTTAATTGGCAGGCAAAACTTTTCGACAATGGCTGAGGCAAACAGTATTAAACCAATCAACATAAAGGAGGTCATTAAATCAAAAAGCCCGGGGGTTGCCAAAGTACTGCCAGGATTCGTATTCAGGTACATCCACCGGATAATGCACATTGATGAAATCAATGAGTTCCTAAGAAAGTACGGGCATTATGAGGGCATTGAGTTTGTAAATGCAATAATCACCGAATTTAATGTAAAGGAGCACGTGTATGGATTTGAGAACATTCCTGATACAGGGCGGTTTATCTTTGCCTGCAACCACCCTTTGGGCGGGTTTGATGGCATGATGTTAATGAAACATGTCCATAAAAAACTCGGGGCATTCAAATTTTTATCCAATGATGTATTGATGAACCTCCCTTCGATGCAATCTTTATTTGTACCGGTGCCCAAACATGGGAGTTACGGGCGGGATGCTGCCAATGCTTTGCACCAGTCCTACTCTTCAAACGAACAAATATTAATATTCCCATCGGGGTTTGCTTCCCGTAAAATAAAAGGGGAAATCATGGACCTGCAATGGAGGAAGCATTTTATATCCAAGTCAATTGAATACAAACGTGATGTTATCCCTGTTTTTATTGATGGAAGGAACTCGAATCGCTTTTATATGATTGCCAGTTTCAGGAAGTTTTTCAGGATAAAGTGGAACCTTGAGATGTTCTTCCTTCCGGATGAGATGTTCAGGCACAGGAATACAAATGTAACACTGTATTTTGGCAAACCGATCCCCTACAGCACATTTGACAAAACGAAGACATATCAGGGATGGGCAGATTATGTAAAAAAACTTGCTTACGAATTACCAAAATCTATAGGAATTGAAAAATAAGGTATTACGAAGTTGTATGGACAAAGCATATTTCAATAATTATTTAACGATAAATTGCTAAAATATGACAGGAAAAGACGCATAATAAGCGGAAAGGATAATTTTTAAACAGTCTCTTAAATTAATTTTATATTTTTGTAATCCGAGATTTCTAAACTTTTTAAGAATGAAGGATATTATAGCACCTGTTCCAAAGGAAGAGATTAAATCAGAACTGACCCCCGACAAATTGATGAGGAAGACGAATAAAGGAGAGAACGAAATATACATAGTTACTCACCATGATTCGCCGGCAGTAATGAGAGAGATCGGCAGGCTCAGGGAGCTTACCTTCAGGGAAGCCGGAGGAGGCACAGGAAAAGAATTGGATATTGATGGATACGACACTTCAGAAAAGCCATATAAACAATTGATAGTATGGGATCCCGATGCCAATGAAATATTAGGAGGCTACCGGTATCTTATATGCAGTGAGGCGGCAATAAACGACCAGGGAGAGATGCAACTTGCCACGTCAAGGCTTTTTCATTTTTCTAAACGATTTCATGAAGAATATATCCCATATACGTTGGAATTAGGGCGTTCGTTTGTACAGCCTACTTATCAATCGAGCCGTGCGGGGGCAAAAGCCCTGTTTGCCCTCGACAATTTATGGGACGGGCTTGGTGCTTTAACCGTAGACCACCCTGAGTTAAAATATTTCTTCGGGAAAATTACGATGTATTCCCACTTCCATGAAGAAGCAAGGAACCTGATTCATTTCTTCCTTAAATATTTCAGAGACAGGGAGAACCTGGTCTACCCAAAGTTCCCGGTTGAGTTTGATATTGACACCGAAAAAATGAAAAAGATCTTTATCGGGGATGGGTATAAAGACGATTTCAAGATACTGATTCAGAACGTAAGGCTGTTTGGGGAGAATGTACCACCTTTAATCAATGCCTATATGAACTTATCTCCTTCAATGAAAACTTTTGGGACTGTATTAAACGAAAAATTTGGCAATGTACTGGAGACCGGAATAATTGTTACTATTAAGGATATCTACGAAATAAAGAAAGACCGCCACATTGAAACTTACATAAAAGACAAAGAGAACGGCAAATAACCTGTATCCGGATACAAAAGGATTAAGAGACTGTACTCCAATGGTTGTTTGCAATTGCTTTAGAAGCTGCCTGGTAATTATCCTTTAACCAAATTCAGGGCCGCTAATCAAATATTGAAAGGGCACCTCTCCCGGATACGGATTACACTTCCTGAACATCCTCATAAAACCCCGCTGCTTCACAAACCCGACAGAACCTAACCATTCGGCCAATTCCTGTTTATCATCCAAAATATCGATAACAACTGATTGCCTGCTCAAATATTTCAAAGCTCCGGCCAACAATATTTGTGCATCGCCTGCCGATAGTGCGGAAACAGGGCCAATCTGGTGGTATTTGTTGCCTTCCCTGCCAAGTGCAAATCCTGAAATTTGACTACCCTGCTTAATGAGCCAGCTCTTCTCAGGATAATCATTTATTAATGAGCGGATTAACTGAGACCTATCGGCACCGAACACATGCTTGTCGAATGCAATTACTGCCGGGATATCTTCTTCCCGGATACTTTCCGGGGCTATACCCCGGCTTTCAAGACTAAAATCTTCGTGCGGGTTATTGACCATCCTGGAGATCATGTATTCATCGGCAAAGCCGA
>JAADGO010000038.1:0-8421 GCA_013152355.1 Chlorobiota bacterium | reverse complement strand
ATCTTGCTAATCCCCCTGCCCCTGTATTTTTTATGAACCAGCACCATGCCGACCCATGCCACATCGTTTGAATAATTGATTGCTGTTGCCGTAGCTACTAATTTACCACCAACCTCAGCAGCCAGACATACATTTTGGGTATTACGGATTAACAATCCCCAGTCTTTTTCGGTTTGATTCCAACCTTCGGACAATACAAGCCCCATAGCACTCTTGATATCCTCTGGTTGCAGGTTTCTTACCCTGACCGGTACACTATCCATTTAGGCTAACCATTTACTCAGGTTCTCTGCCACAAAATCATCATCGTTCAGATGCGGGTAAGCAGCATAAACCCGGTCGATTTCCTCCATCTGCCCGGGAGAAAGCATTTCGTTTTTATTCAATGTCCAAAGCCCTTCCAGTAAACCCTGGCGGCGTAGTACTTCGTGGAGGCCAACGATACAACCGGCAAAATTATTGGCTGAATCAAAAAATGCAGCATTGCTATCGGTAATTTGAATAGCCCTTGTTAATGCTTCAGGGAGGGCTGCATCAAATTTGCCACTATGCACCTCTTCGAGCAGCTTTACTGCCGCCCTTGTCCATACAGCCCAATGCCCCAACAACCCTCCGACTATGCGTTTTTTTACGACCTTGCCGCCAACCGAGATCGAATATTCCGACAATAAATCAACCAGGATATTGTCGTCATTGCCTGTATAAAGGGCAATTTCATCAGCCCGTCCCGATTCAACCACGCCACGCACTACGTCTAATGTCTGGTAACGGTTAAACGGAGCCATTTTTATGGCAATCACATTTTCGATAAGGGCAAACTCACGCCAGAAGTCCACATCCAGTTTACGCCCGCCTACAGCAGGCTGAAGGTAAAACCCTATAACCGGGATTATTTCGGCAATGGCCTTGCAATGCTCAATAATTTCGTCATTGGCTGCATCGGCAAATACGGCAAGGCTCAATAAAACAGCATGGTATCCGTTTTTTAAAGCCAGTTCTGCTTCTTTAGTTGCCTGTTCTGTTTTCCCAATAACTCCGGCAATCCTGATAACCGGTTTTTGGGTACGTAAAGTAAAACTATCAAACTCTTCTTTTGCAATCTCAAGTACCTTCCCATATAAATTCACTTCGGGCAGGCGTATCTCAAATTGGGTAGTGTGTACTGCAACAGCCACGCCCCCTGCCCCTGCATCCAGGTAATACCTCATTAATGCCCTTTGACGGCGCTCGTCAAGCCGGCGGTTTTTATTCAGGGCAAGTGGCAATGCCGGGATTACAACCCCTTTGTGCAAAGCACCTTTTATCTCTTTTGGTAATTCAGAATGATTCATTTGATTCCTGTTTAATAAAAATTCATCCACTAAACTATAAAACTGCGGCATTATTACATGCCCTTTATTTTACAATAGTTCATTATATGTTTATTTCTCGCTAAGACGCAAATATCTGATTATTAAGGTTCTACAAGACCGAGACGTTATATTTTAAATAATTGGTAATCAGCTATTTATAAAAAGCACCGAACTATTGTTTTAAAGACTCTCTAGTATTTCCCGTCTCTTACTTCAAAGTGAGTTGGTTTGCCCAGCAACTTTTTTTCTTCTTTCATCCAACTGGCAATCCACTTAATTACCTGGGAAATAGGCACTTTAGGTCTGCCAAATAAATTAAAGGCATATTGCGAATTACTTAAAAGTGCTGTATCAGCCTCTTTCCCAACCAATTTAGGCTCAACACCAAACAGTTTCCCGAATTCCCGGGCTACATCACGTACCAGCAATATTTCCTCGCCGGTGATATTCAGCACCTTAGCCGGGCTTGCAGCTATCTCGAGCGAACGAAGCACCACGTCATTTGCATCGCCCTGCCAGATCACATTAAAATACCCCATGGATAAATCGAGTGGCTCTTCATTTTTTACTTTTGTGGCAATATCAACCAAAACACCATACCTCAGTTCCACTGAATAGTTCAAACGGATCAATGCTACCGGTGTATTATTCTTTTTACTTCCGTATTCGAACATCCTTTCACGCCCGAGGCACGACTGGGCATACTCTCCTGCAGGATTCGGCATATCTGTTTCTTTAGAACCTCCCGATTCGACAGGCACCAACGGGTAAACACAACCTGTTGAGAAAGCGACAATCCTTGAATCTTTAAAATGCTCAACCACCAAAGCAGGCATATATGAATTGACGGCCCATGTAAGCGACAGGTTCTCTTCTGACCCGAATTTCATTCCGGCAAGGAAAAATACATTCTTTACTTTTGGCAGCGTTTCAATAAACTCCCGGTCCAGCAGGTCTCCACGGATGATCTCAATCCCATGCTTCTCGATACTTTTTTTCTCCTCCTCCGAGCGAAAACGGGATACGCCTATTATGCGCTTACTAACACCAGCTTGCTCACAAGCCCTTTTAGCCATTCGTGCCAGTGAAGGGCCTATTTTGCCGGCAATCCCCAAAAAAATAATATCTCCATCAAGCCGGCGAAACAATTCAACAACTTCGGTTGTTGGCCTCGACAGAAGCTCCTCCAGCTGCTCTTCATTTGCGATTTTATCCGGATAGTCAATCATTATTTTAATCCCTCCTTTTAAAAATTATATTCCTATTAAATAACTTAGAGACTGTTTAAATTTTAAACAGCCCCTTATTGATCTTTCAAGCTCAAAACGAAAATTTTTTATTTTAATTATGTGTGCTCAATTAAATTATCCATTCCTTTACTTTGACTGATCCTTGGTAAAAATGACACAATAAGTACACCTGTAAGGGCAACGAAAATAAGGACTAAAAACCCTAATGAATAACTCTGTGTGGCCTCATTATACAATGCCCCAACCAATACGGGAAAAAACGATTCTGCAATACCGTCAGCCACCAGTATAATCCCCATTGTCCGCCCTAGTGCCCTGACACCAAATAAATCGCCTGCCATTAAAGGGATGATCATATAATCGCCGCCAAGCCCAACGCCAAAGATTGCTGCAAAAACATATATCCTTCCGGGAAAAGGTGGAAGCAGCAATGAGAATATCGCCAGGGCAACAATCAAATAGATTAATATCATTACATACTTACGGTTTATTATATCAGCCAGCCAGCCCATCACTACCCTGCCCACAAGGCTCGACAATAAAACGATAGACATAATATGTGCCGCCTGCGACTGTGTATAATCCAGCCCGCTCAAATAGAGTTTTAAGTGTTGCCCGACTCCACCAACAGCCCCAATCGAACACATACTCCCAATCGCCAAAAGATAAAAATTGGGGTTTTTTAATATTTTCTTCATTGGGATTGCAACATCAGCTGTCTTGGTTTGAATCTTGGTTTGAACCTTTCTTTTAGATGAATCCTTAATAAAATATGACAGAGGAAAAGCTATCAGGATAATTAAAACACCCAGTATTGTTAAAGCATGCTGCCATCCGAAGCTGCTTTCCAGATTAGTAGCAAGCACCGGAACCAGTGCACCCCCTACCCCAATTCCTAAATAAGCAATACCCATGGCTTTCCCACGATTTTTATCGAACCACCTGGAAATAAGTACCTGGCATGGAAGAGGGCCTCCAAACACATACCCTAATGCATTAAAAATATAAAACATATAAAACATCCACATTGTGCTGGAATAGCTTAACCCGATAAGAGCTACACCCATTAAGACAGCCCCCAGCATCATTAACCGGCGAGGCCCGTAACGGTCGATCATCCACCCTGCAATAAACCCGAATAGAGGGGCTACAACTAATTTCCCGACTGCATTCCCTGAAGTCACAGCGGTACGGGAATACCCAAAATCTTTCATTATAAAATCAAAAAAGAAAGGCAGTCCATAATAGGCAAATCCAACAATAGCAAAAAGTGATAAAAACGCTGTGATAACAATGTATGTTTTTGAACTACGCGGGGCGGAATCCGGTGTAGGCTGTTGTGTTTTGTTTACCATCCTTATTGACTTTTGGTGATTTATTATTTAATACAGAAGAAAACTTTTATATCCCTCCGTTAAACATTATATTTTCTTTTTAAAACAATAAATATCTTTTACAAACACTAATTCTTAGAAAAACCTGGCAAGAAAGCATTTAAATCTCTTACCTATGCCCTGAATAATGGAAAGCCATGTAAAGACGGCTGAATGAAATTCCATTTTAACACAAAAGGTGCAAATCTATCAAATAAAAAACATCGAAACAAACCTTACAAAAAATATTTAACAGCAAAAACAAACCTTTTGTAAATTCACCGATACACTTTAAAACAGGCGGCGGAATTTCTTGTGCCATGAGGCCATATCGACTGGCTGAAAACTGCTCTCACCACTACCGAAAACCATCGGCAGATGATTAACTTTAAACATCTTCATTAAAAAACACCGACATCCTTTATTCAATATAAACTTTATCATTAATTTTAAAAATTATAACCATTCGATGATTATGGATACTTAACAGGGAAAAGGAATATGGAATTACTGATAGCAAAGAACATCCACAAAGAGTTTGGCAATACCAAAGCCCTGACGGATGTGGGCATTTCGGTAGCTGAAGGTTGTATTTTTGGCTTATTGGGGCCTAATGGCGCAGGAAAAACCACCTTGCTCCGGATTATCAACCAAATTACAGGGCCCGATAAAGGCGAACTTTTTTTTGATGGACGAAAGCTGCAAGCCCACGACATTGAAAAGATTGGTTACCTGCCCGAAGAACGCGGCCTTTACAAAAAAATGAAAATTGGCGAACAGGCGATTTACCTTGCCCGGTTGAAAGGGTTAGGGAAAAGGGAAGCGATAAGAAACCTTAAAGAATGGTTCAGCAAATTTGAGATTGAAGCATGGTGGGATAAAAAAGTTGAAGAGCTGTCGAAAGGGATGCAGCAAAAGGTACAGTTTATTACAACTGTTGTCCACCGCCCCAAACTCCTGATTTTCGATGAACCGTTCAGCGGTTTCGACCCGATTAATGCCAGCCTTATTAAGCATGAAATACTTCAACTAAGAAATAATGGAGCGACTATTATTTTTTCAACTCACGACATGGGTTCGGTTGAAGAGTTGTGTGACCACATTGCCCTCATCAATAAATCGGAAAAAATACTTGACGGACCGATCAATAAAATCAGGGAACAATATAAATCTAATATCTTTGAGGTAACATATAAGGGTGATTTTAACAAACTACACTCATCGCTAAGCAACCGGTTCAAAATTTTAGAACACACTGAAAACAGCCAGGCCAATAGCCTGAAGGTACAATATTTAAACGGCAATTCGAATAATGAGCTGCTAAGCACCTTGCTGCCATTTGTAGAGATAATATCCTTCAAAGAACTGATTCCCAGCATGAACGATGTTTTTATCAAAGTAGTCGAATCGGACAACAAATGCTAAAACAATACACCTATGAATAAATCAATCCTAATCTTAAAAAGGGAATACCTAACCAGGGTAAAGAAAAAATCATTCATTATCCTCACCCTTTTGGTCCCCTTATTAATGGCAGGCATGATGTTTTTAATCGTTTCTCTATCGGTTAGCGACGACACACAAGAACGTACCATAGCAGTTTACGATGAATCAACAGTTTTTTTAGGGCAACTGGGGCAGGAAGGATATACTAATTACCAATTTGTCCCCAAAGAAAGATACGCCATTTTAAGAAACAGCATCCAGGAGAGCGATTTCTATGCACTGCTTTACATACCCGCTAATATATATACAACTAAGTCAGCACAATTAATTTCGGCTAAACAAATACCTATTGAGATAAGCGAGCAGATACAAAACAAGCTAAGCCGGATAATTGAATCTGACAAACGGGCTAAAGTAATTGCAGAGACACAAATACCCGACCTGGAGAAGAAACTGGCTGCAACCAAAACAAGGGTCAGGCTAAGCACAATAAAGGTCAGCAAAACCGGGGAAGCAAAAAAAAGCTCATCGGCTATTGCTTTCGGGGCCAGTTATGCCATGGGGTTTATCATCTACTTTTTTGTTTTTATGTATGGAGCCATGGTAATGCGCAGCGTGATGGAAGAAAAGAAAAGCCGGATTGTAGAGGTGATAGTATCTTCAGTCAGGCCGTTCCAGTTGATGTTTGGTAAGATTGTAGGCACCGCATTGGTTGGATTGACACAAGTAGCTATCTGGATTATCCTTGGAGTAGTTATAGTTGGAATTGTCCAGGGCTTTTTCACACCTGAGGCAGCTCATGAGATTGGTCAAAACCTTATGCAGGGGCAGCAACAGTTAGGCACAATGCCCGCTGTAAACCCAATGGCCCAGCAAAACCAGGCAACAGAAGTACTGGACATGCTGAGTACACTAAATATCCCATTGATACTTTTTACATTTATGTTTTACTTCCTTGGCGGATACCTGCTATACAGTTCTCTTTTGGGTGCTGTAGGCTCGGCAGTCGACAATGAAGAAGACACGCAGCAAATGGTATTCCCCGTAACATTCCCACTAATTTTGTCCATCATGCTATTATTCCCGATAGCCAAAAACCCGGAAGGGGCAGTAGCATTCTGGGGGTCAATAATCCCGTTTACCTCCCCGGTGGCAATGCTAGCCCGGATACCTTACGGCGTACCATGGTGGGAACTGATATTATCAATGTTTTTACTGGTTGTTACAACCATAGGAGCAATCTGGGCCGCTGCAAAAATTTACCGTACCGGGATTCTAATGTATGGGAAGAAAGTAACCCTTAGAGAATTAATTAAATGGCTAAAATATAAAAATTGAAGAGCCTGAAGGATTGAAGATATACTATCTGTTACAAACAGCCTCTTGAAAAAAGTAAAAAATAATATTATGAAAGTACAAAACATTTTAGAGACAATCGGGGACACTCCCCACGTGAGAATAAACAGGCTCTACCCTTCGGAATACGAAGTGTATGTAAAAGTTGAGAAAGCAAACCCCGGAGGCAGTATAAAAGACAGGATTGCCTTATCGATGGTTGAAGATGCCGAAGCCAGGGGAATATTGAAACCTGACACGGTGATTATTGAGCCAACCTCAGGGAATACGGGAATTGGGCTGGCCCTGGTCGCCTCTGTTAAGGGGTATAAACTGATCCTTACCATGCCCGAATCTATGTCGCTTGAACGCCGAAAGATTCTTTCGATATTTGGGGCACAACTGGAGCTGACTCCAAAGGAGAAAGGCATGAAAGGAGCTATTGCAAAAGCCGAAGAACTGGCACAGACAATTGATAACTCATGGATACCATCGCAATTTGACAATGATGCAAATGTTGAAGCCCACCGGAAAAATACCGCCCGGGAGATCATCAGCGACTTCCCCGAAGGATTTGATTATCTCATAACAGGAGTAGGGACAGGAGGGCATATCACCGGAGTAACGGAGGTGCTAAAGAAAAAATTCCCCAACATGAAAGTATTTGCTGTTGAGCCCGAGCAAAGCCCTGTTATCGGGGGCGGGCAACCAGGGCCTCATCCTATTCAGGGCATAGGGGCAGGCTTTATACCCAAGATCATGGATGTCAGCCTCTTAGAGGGTACTATTACGGTAAGTAAAGACGAAGCTTTTGAATATACCCGTAAAGCTGCAATGCTCGAAGGGCTTTTTGTGGGTATTTCTTCGGGGGCTTCGCTGGCAGCAGTTGCGAAAAAAATCAAAGAACTGCCATCCGGGTCAAGAATCCTTACCTTTTCGTACGATACCGGCGAACGGTACTTATCGGTTGATGGGTTGTTTTAATGGACCACATGAGAAAGTTGGGAGAAACCTTCTTAACAAAAACAAATCTAAAATAAGGAAATGAAGTTGTTTAAAGTTAGCAGTTTCAAAAAAAGCAGATAAATATTTTTAGGGGAATGCCACGGCACGTGGCAGCGCAGGGTGCAGTGTAACGTAACCCTGTGGTATTGAGGTGGTATTCAGGTAAAAGCCCTGTAAGGGCGGTACAGCCTGCCGCCAAACAAATTGCAAGCCTCAAAAAGCCTCAAATACTATAAGAATTCAGCAGGTGGCTTGAAGCCACCTGCTGAATAGTATACAACTTTATAGTGTGGAAGTTTCCAACTTCCAGATTTACGATTAAATCATTACTCCTCACATGGGCTTTTTATTATACAGTATAGGTTGTAGAAGCTGTATTACCGCCACGCCCGGTCCAGTTGGTGTGGAAAAATTTACCTCTTGGCTTGTCTATACGTTCGTAAGTATGCGCCCCAAAATAGTCACGCTGAGCCTGTAACAGATTGGCCGGCAGCCTTTCGCTACGGAAACCGTCAAAATAACAAAGAGCCGATGTTAATGCAGGGATAGGGATGCCGTTTGAAAGTGCGGTTGCACAAACCCTGCGCCAGCCTGCCTGTGCTTCTTCCACTTTCTCTTTAAAGAACGGGTCGAGCAACAGGTTGGCTAATTGTGGGTTAT
>JAADGO010000136.1 GCA_013152355.1 Chlorobiota bacterium | reverse complement strand
AGGTACACCCGCATTGTGTGGCCCGCATTGATAATCGATTGCCGGAGCTCGGGTGTTACCCCGTAAAGCATCTGGAATTCATACCTGTTTTTGGGGACTTTATATTTCCCAATTAAATCATAAGCCCCTTCAATCAGGTATTTATCGTGGGTTGCTATACCAACATACATTTTATTCCTGAACATGAATTCCAGGATCTCTAAAAACCGGTTCCTGACTACCTGGTAGTCCTGATAGGCAATATTGGCGGGTTCGATATAAATTCCTTTGCAGATGCGGAAATTTAGCGGGGCGGTTTCAGAATTCAGCCTGCTTAACTCTTCCAGGTCATTTTGGGTGCGGTGCAAATATGCCTGAAGCACCAGGCCTACCGATGAGGGGAATTCCTCCCGAAGCCTCCTGAACAATTCTATTTCCCGGTCGACACACTGCGAGTCTTCCATATCAATCCGCACGAAACTTTCATTTTCAGCGGCACGTTTAACAATCTCGCGAATATATCCGTAGCAAGCCTCTTTGTCGATAAGCAACCCGAACATGGTAGGCTTTAATGAGAAATTCCCCTGAACCCTTTGCCCGCTGAATTGATCAATTATTTCAAGGTACTTGTCCCTGTTTTCTTCTGCCTGTGCTAAAGTCCTTATAAATTCACCCAACAAATCGACAGTTACCAGGATCTTTTCCTCATTCAGTTTTTTTGCAGCATTTAACCCATCGCTAATTGTTTCTCCGGCAATATACCTTCTCGAAAATAACCAAACCAGCCGCTTGGGCATAAAAGGTAAAATATATGATATCAGCTTATTAAATAGTCGCACCGTAAATTAAATGAATTGGTTACGGGAGTAAAAATACTAACTTAACCGGGTTGTTTTAAATGATGTTTATCAGTATGGGATTATGATTTAATACATGTTTTAAACAAAACTCATTGATACATAGCACAATGAAAAAAATAGCATTATTCTATTTTGCATTCGGCCGAAAAAATTATCTTTGTTGGGAAATAAAAAATTGATGAAATGAAAGGAACATCGTTAGTTGTAAGTATTGTTTTATTTATTGCAGTTGTCGTTTTATACATTTTATATTTTACAGGTATTAAGAGTGAAGCACCTGTAGCCGATGGACAGTCTACAGCAGAAGAACAACATAGCCTCCGTATTGCTTATGTAAAAACAGACTCATTGATCCTGAATTACGACCTGGCACAAGACCTCCATGACGAATTCACAAAAAAACAGGAAGCCTACACAAAAGAGTATGCTGCTAAACGGTCAGCTTTTGAAAAAGAAGCTGCTGCATTTCAGGAAAAGGTTAAGAGAGGGGGGTTCTTAACCGAGCAACGGGCAATTCAGGAGCGCGACCGCTTAATGGGGAAAGAGCAGGAGATAGTTAAACTCGACAAGGAGCTTTCATCCAAACTTTCGGATATTCAGGCTGAAAACAATAAAAAACTGCTTGACAATGTCATCAACTACCTGAAAAAATACAACGAAACACATAATTACGATTATATTCTGAATGCAAGCAACATTCTGATTGGCGATGAATCATATAATATTACAGCACTGGTACTGAATGCTTTAAATGAAGAATACCAGGCATCAAAGGGGACAAAATAATTAGTCTTAAACGATATGTATTGATTGAATCCGGGCAAGCACCCGGATTTTTTTTATATTTATCAGAAAGTGTTTGCTGACAAATACATAGAGAAACACAAAATTGTGGCAATTGCCAGTCCGGCTATGCCACAAAAGAGCACGTTTTGCATCGTGGTAATTCCATGTTTTCGCGAACCTGACATACTAAATACCCTCGATTCTTTGGCAGAGTGCAATCATCCAAACGGCAAGGTGGAGGTAATCGTACTGATTAACCACCCGGAAGATGCTTTGCCACAGGATGTTGTTTTCAACAAAAAAACATACGAAGATGTTCGTTACTGGCATAAGATAAACCAACCGTTTTTTACTATTCCTGATATTGAACCTATACCGTTACAAAAAAAATGGGCAGGTGCAGGCCTTGCTCGGAAAAAAGGGATGGATGAGGCAGCAAGGCGGTTTAACCAGCTACAAAATCCCAACGGGTTGATTGTTTCGCTGGATGCCGATACCCTGGTTGACAAAAATTACTTCGGGGAAATTGAAAAACATTTTCGAAACCACGGCACACACATTGGCGCGACACTTGCCTTCAGGCACCAAACCAAAGGAGTTGAGCCTAAACTAAAAGAGGGCATTACCTTATATGAGAAGTACCTGCATTATTACCGCGGCGCCCTTGCCTATACCGGTTACCCTTATGCACTATTCACCATAGGTTCGGCTTTTGTAGTAACCGCCGATGCATACGTTAAAAGAGGAGGAATGAACCGCCGCAAAGCAGGCGAAGACTTTTACTTCTTACAAAACCTAACCCGGCAAGGCACTATCGGGGAAATAAAAACTACCTGTGTTTATCCTTCGGCACGGGTTTCTGACCGGGTGCCGTTTGGCACAGGACCCATCCTGCAAAAATGGCTGGAAGGTACTGAAAACCTAAACCTCACATACAGCTTTGAAGCTTTTGCCCGGTTAAAAACTTTATTCGACCAAAAAGAGGGCCTCTATAAAATCTCTGAATCGAATTATAACCGGTTATTAGAAAGCCTTCCTGAACCTGTTTCGGGATTCTTAATCCACGATGGCTTTTATTCACAATTATCCGGACTGAATAAAAATTGCTCAACACTTCCCATTTTCCAGAAGCGCTTTTTTGAACTTTTCAATGCCTTTAAAATTTTGAAGTATATAAACTATAGCCACAGTAGGTTTTACCAAAAGGAAGATTTATACAAACAAATCGAAAGGCTGCAAAATATTTCCAGCAATAATTATATGCCATAACGTTTAAAAATTCGAAATATAAAAAAACGAATTGTTTTCATTTTTTTTTCGTAATCAAATTTTGAATAAAAAGATAAAAGATGTAACTTGTAAGTGCATTGGAAAGGATTTGAAAGAATAAGGATTGTATATAGTTATATTTAACTAGAAAACAACTGCCTATGTAATAAAAAAAATTAAAACCAACGATCAACACTTTAAGCTTTGATACTATTGTATTGAAGATTACAAACAGGAGTTGGAAATTATTTCCGGTAAATGTTTGAAAAAACGCCCCTGAGCAAGTTTTATTAACCTTAAAACGGCAAAATAGGGCAAAGAAAATGATCCCGTGCTTTATGCACCCTCCAATCCTAACCTGATTCCGGGTTAAGCATAAATCGAAAACACTATTTAATGACAGTAGAGGAATAACCTTCTTATTTTAATAAAAAACCAAAAATCAATGAAAAAAATAACCTTATTAACACTTACGATTTTCCTGACCACAAACATATTCGCTGGGAAAGTTGACATTGACAAAGCAAAATTAGTTGCTAAAAATTTTTATTTTGACCAACTGGAGCAA
>JAADGO010000052.1 GCA_013152355.1 Chlorobiota bacterium | reverse complement strand
TCACGGGCGAAAGAATCAGGGCCTGAGGGTCGGTATAAACATCTGAGTTAACAAACAGTTGTTGCAATACCTGGCAATGTGTTTTACCTGCACGCAAGGCTTCATTCATTAACCTTGAGTCGTATTCCAGCTGTTCGAGGTAAGCAGTGGGAGCCATCCCTGATAAAAGTTTAATATTCTGGACAGACTCATTACTCCACAAGTCGGTACATGCCGAGGCGATATTGCCAATCGGGCTAAAATGAGCACAGGCTGCAGTTTTACCCTCCATAGAAATGGGTATTCCTGTAATTGCTTTCAGGAACGGGCCTTCGTAGCCACAGTCTTTATCGGGGCCAATCGCCCCTTCTTCCATTGCAACAATTGAACGTACCACGGAAATAACCCGCACCAGTGCAGCAAAAACTTTTGGGATATATTTTTTTTTTCTCGGCAAGCACCATGGCCGTATTGCTAAAACCACAGGCCGAATCGCCTGCTGCAATCTTCCCGTGCTTATTGGCTAACGATGTAATCTGCTTCCAGAGAAACCGCATGTCTCTGACTCCCAATACCGATAAAGAAAACATCATCCCTTTTATATCGCACATCATTAGTGCCTCGTCCGACACCTCTTTCCCCCCTGTGCTTTCAATTGACAATAAGTCGCCTCCGGCAATCATCCCCTGCTCAAAAAGCTCCAACATAGGCTCCAGCAATTTAGAAGTACGTTGCAATGCAGGCCTTTCAAATTCCCGCAAATCATTAGGCGTTAACCTAATTTCTGAAATCAATCCGTGATTTTGATAATATTTCTCACAAACCTCGTTCATTATTTTAACAATATCTATCCCAATCGATGGGGTTTTAGTCATCTCCAAAAGTGTTTCAAATTCCAGTACAACACCCTTCGAATTTAAATGTAAAGCCCTTTCCAAAGCCCCTTCGGCAATACTGCGGTAATGCTCGTTTCGTTTACTTTAGTAAGCGTATCACTGTTAATACTCATTGTAGGCAGTGTAAAATTCAGTTCCGAATAAACCTGCCCTCCCCCTATCTCCAGCCCACGCCGGGTTTTTACCGGGAATGGAGCCTTCCCAAACATTAATCCTTCGGGATTATTTATTATTAGATTTTTATACTTCATTTTTCTTGTTTTATGTTTATAATCAACCAATTAGCATTGCACCCCTCATTAAATCAGGGGTAAACGAATCCCATTTTACCCCTGCACGAGGCAATCGAGGCAATCAACAATTTATTCTTTAACGATTATTCTAAGAGGCTTTTTTATTGAGGTACTCCACTGCTTTTTGTGGGTCGGGAGCATAAAAATCAGCTCCAATCTTTATACAGAAATCATCGGTTACCGGAGCCCCCCCAATAAGTACCTTAACCTCGGGGTTTTGCTTTTTAATATCATCTACTATTTCTTCCATACTTACCATGGTAGTTGTAAGTAGTGCCGACAAACCTACAACTGCATCAGGATGCTCTTCCAGTGCTTTCAAAAATTTCTCTGTGCCAACATCGACCCCAAGGTCAACGATAGTCCAGCCGGCTCCTTCAACCATCATCGCAACCAGGTTTTTGCCAATGTCGTGCAGGTCGCCCTTAACCGTCCCTATTATAAAAGTACCTTTTGTTTTAATATCGCCCGATGCAAAATAGGGCTTTAACTGCACCATCGATGCCCCCATTGCCCTTGCCGACATAAGCATTTGCGGGACAAATATTTTATTTTCCGAGAATTTTATCCCCACCTTCTCCATTGCCGGGACAAGTGCTTCTTCCAAAATCTCCCGGGCACTGACCCCTGATTCCAATGCTGCTTTGGTAATTTCATGAGATCCGTCCTGCCCTCTTAATTGTGGGGGGTAGGGGGAATTTTTGTCAGCTTTGCCAAATTCTACACACTCGTGCAACTTTTCAATGATTTCTTTCATATCCAATTCGTTTTTCAGTTTTATCAATTGCCTAATTAGTGTTTGTCTATAAAGTAAGTGTTTGGTTCAGAATGTTCGAATTCAAGGCTTGTGAAGCACTAAAATTGGGAGTCCCGATTGTTCGGGATGACCAATTTTCGGGCAAGCATAACGAAGAAGTCGGACTTTATGGACAAACACTAATTAAAAAGACATTGTAAAGTTATCAGGCAATATTTATTTCTGCTACTGCTATATTTACAAGTATTAATGCTATATTAACGTTTTAATTGATTTTTGCAAAAGTAGAACCATGCCGGCATCATTTGAGCAAATAGTTTTGGAAGAAGGCTCCTCTTTTTATATTGGTATTTTCCAGGATAATATTGAAAAGAGCACATGGCATTTCCATAATAATTATGAGATTAGCTTTATTACCGAAGGGTCGGGAAAAAGGATTGTTGCCGATTCGATCGAAGAGTTCCACCCTGGTGACCTGATTTTTATCGGCGGCAGGCTACCCCATCTGTGGATCGCTGATAAAGAATCAACATCTCCATCAGGGCGGACACTTGAAACGGTTTTCCTTCAATTTAGTTCAAATGTACTACCTCCCCAATTATTGGCATTGCCCGAATTTACCAACGTTAAAAAAGCATTAAAGCTATCGGAAAGAGGGATGAAAATATTGGGCGGCACTCTTAATGAGGTTAGTAAAATTATGCTCCAGTTACCATATTTAAGGGATTTTGAGAAGATGATAAACTTTTTCAATTTAATGGATATTATCGGTAGAAGCGATTCTATTGAACTGCTTACCTCTGAAGAATACATAAAAAAACGATTCTCAACAGGCAGCAAAAGGCTTAATACTATCCATGAGTATTTAATGAACCACTACAAAGAAGAAATAGATCTTGACAAGTTATCAGGATTGGTTAATTTAGCCAAAGGGTCGTTGTGCCGTTTTTTTAAAAGTAATATGGGAATGACGATTTTTGAATACCTCAATAAAATTAAGGTTGAGTATGCGTGCAAATTATTAATGGACCAGGATCTAAGCATATTCGAAGTTAGCTTTGACAGTGGGTTTAATAACCTGAGCCATTTTAATAAACAATTTAAAAGGTCGACAGGACGCACCCCTTCTGAATACAGGACGCAATTTAAAAATTTCGGGTGATGCGGTTTTTAACCGCATTCATAATTTATAACCCGGAGGTTGAAAACCTCCATACCCATAAATTGGAAGTTACAAACTTCCGCACCCGAATCCATAAAATAATTTATTAATTTTAGAGGCGGAATATTAACAGGGGGGTATTATAATTTATGAAATCAAAATCTGAACATATCCCGGTTTACAGTTTACACAACTTTAGTTCATCGGAGCGGGGCAGTCAACAATTTCAGGTTGAAGTATTTGATGCAAACCGGCATTTCAGTGTGAAATACCCGCACCGGCATGACTTTTTCGAGGTTCTTTACCTGTCAAAAGGTTCAGGGTTCCATGTAATCGATGGGAATAAATACGAGATCAAGCCACCCTGCGTGTTTTTCATGTCGCCCGGGCAGGCCCATAAAATAGACTTCTCGAACGATATTGAGGGCTATATATTTATTTTTACTGCCGAGTTTTACCTTATCAACCAAAATAACCAAAACCGGCTGATCGAGTTCCCCTTCTTTTTTACAATCCGCCAGGACAATCCCCCGCTCATTCTGGATAAATCTGAGAATGTGCTGTTTCTAGAAAGTTTATTTAAGAACAGCATTTCAGAACTTCAAAAGGGAGGCGGTTACTCAATCGAATTGCTCCGTTCAATCCTTGATTTAATCCTAACGTCATGCTCAACTCTTTACAAAGCTGATGAAAATACTTTAAATAAGGGGAAAGGGCATATCATGGTAAAAAAATTCTTCCAGTTGGTAGAAAAGAATTACCATAAAAAACTTTCGGTAAACGAATATGCCGACAGGCTTGCCGTTACGCCCAATCATCTGACACAAACGGTAAATCAACTAACAGGCAAAACCTCTTCCCAGATAATCAAGGCAAAGCAGGTGTTGGAAATCAAACGGCTGCTGGTACATACGAACCTGAGCGTTACGGAAATTGCAAATCTTTTAAATTTTCCGGACCAGTCGTATTTTGCTAAGTTTTTCAAACGTGAAACAGGCATTCCCCCTTTGCAGTACAGGATGAAATCACTTAAATAACCTTACAAATTAACAATTCATAGATCGCTCTAAATAATTGGCTACTAATTTAATTATCTAAGGCCAAAAATATTCCGATTTAAGCAAATCCATGAAAATTACCTAAAAATCATGTTTTTTTACTCCACTTTCTTATTAATATTTTATTGCTTTGTAGAAGAAAAGTTTTTTTAACAACTTCTTTAAACAGATAACATAAAAAATCATAAAAAAATGGCAAATTATTTCAACTCACTTCCATTGCGTCTTCAGTTAGAGCAATTAGGAAAATGCGATTTCATGGATGAATCGGAATTCGCAAATGGCGTTAAAAAGCTTGAAGGTAAAAAAATAGTCATCCTTGGTTGTGGTGCGCAGGGCTTTAACCAGGGCTTAAACCTGAGGGATAGTGGACTCGATGTTTCTTATGCGCTACGGGAAATAGAAATCACAGAGAAACATATTTCTTACCAGAATGCTACAGGGAGCGGGTTTGAGTTTGGCACATTCGAAGAGATGGTACCAAAGGCTGACCTTGTGCTTAACCTTACACCTGACAAGTACCATACCCCGGTGGTAAATTCGGTTCTCCCCCTTATGAAAAAAGGGGCTTGCCTGTCATACTCGCATGGGTTTAATATTGTTGAGGAAGGTATGAAAATCAGGGAAGATATTACTGTTATTATGGTTGCCCCAAAATCGCCGGGTTCTGAGGTAAGGGCTGAGTACCTTCGTGGATTTGGTGTCCCGACACTTATTGCTGTTCATCGCGAAAACGACCCGAATGGTGACGGACTGGAAATAGCAAAAGCATATTGTGCCGGTATAGGCGGGCACAAAGCCGGGGTTTTACACTCATCGTTTGTTGCCGAGGTTAAGTCGGACCTGATGGGCGAGCAAACCATCCTCTGTGGTGTACTGCAAACAGGCTCAATCCTTTGTTTTAACAAAATGATAGAAAAAGGGATTGACCCGGGTTATGCCTCTAAACTAATCCAGTATGGTTGGGAAGTTACTACCGAAGCACTTAAACTTGGCGGTATCACTAACATGATGGACAGGCTTTCGAACCCCGCAAAAATTGAGGCATTTAAACTTGCCGAAGAATTAAAAACAACTATGCGCCCGTTATACGAGCACCACATGGACGATATTATGTCTGGCAAATTCTCGTCAACAATGATGGAAGACTGGGCCAATGGCGATAAGAACCTGCTGGAATGGCGTGCAGCAACCGGCGAAACTGCATTCGAAAAAACTCCTGCCGGAGATGTAGAGATCAGCGAGCAGGAATATTTCGACAATGGCGTATTAATGATAGCTTTTGTAAAAGCCGGTGTTGAGCTTGCTTTTGAGGTTATGGTTGAAACCGGGATTAAGGAAGAATCTGCCTATTACGAATCGCTGCACGAAACTCCGCTGATTGCCAATACTATTGCACGTAAGAAACTGTATGAGATGAACCGTGTAATTTCCGATACAGCTGAATATGGCTGTTACCTTTTCGACCATGCATGTAAGCCTTTACTGGCTGATTTTATGAAAAAAATTGATACAAACGTTATTGGAAAAACTTTTGGAGAAGGGAAAGACAATAGCGTTGACAACCGAGAATTAATTGCAATTAATGAACTCATACGTTTCCACCCGGTAGAAATTATCGGAGATGAATTGCGCGAAGCAATGGAAGCAATGAAAGCGATTATCTAAATGATATCCTCTATTCACCGGGTGACTCGAAGTCACCCGGTGAAAGTTTTGTATTTGTTGGTGTATCCTGTTGTTATTCATCCAACAGTTGACCAATTTCTTCTTTTATATCGTAGAGATACTTTTTTACTTCATCAGGCAGCATACAATTCTGTTTTTGTTTTTTCAAGAGATTTAATAAAGTAAGGGTTCGATAATGAATCTTCAGTTATTAAATCTATTTTCCGATTGAATAACTGCTCCATTTTTTCCACTAAATCAAAATGTCAGGCTGAGCTTTCGCTTAAATTCCGAAACAAATACTCAGGTATCTCTAAATTATTTACAGTGTTCTCACCACTATAACTTTGTTATTCACCAAATTAATAAAAACGTATTTTCTGATAGAAAACTTTTTTTTGTGTTTTTGGTTATTTAGCTATAGATTGTAACATGAAATGGTTTTATTCTAAAATAAAATATAAGATGAAGATCACTGAAGAAATAAAAATAAGCGATAATGGGTTTGTTTTTAACTCAAAAACCGGCGATTCGTTTAACGTTAACCCTTTTGGGTTGGAACTGCTAAAATATATTGCCGAAGATAAGGACTTTGATAGTATTAAAGATGAAATATTGGGGAAATACGATGTTGATAGCCTTACCCTGGAAAAAGATTTTTATGAGTTTTGTGCCCTGCTTAAGCATCACCAGATAGTTGCACAGGGCGATCCTATGGAATTTAAGTAAAACAGGGAATTATGCCAAAGCAGAAAATAACACTGGCTGTTACCGGGCTGAATAATACTGACAACCCGGGGCCGGGCGTTCCGGTAATCAGGGGGGCAAAAGAGTCGGAAGGCCTTGAGATAAGAGTAATTGGGTTGGTTTATGAAAACCTCGAACCAGGTATTTATATGGATGGTTTGTGCGACCGTATTTTTCAAATCCCATACCCCTCTTCAGGCTCCGAAGAATTGATTGAACGCATTGAAGAGATTCATAAACAGGAAAAAATTGATGTGCTGATCCCCAATTTCGATGCCGAGCTTTTTTCATTTATGAAAAATGAACAGCGGTTATCTGACCAGGGGGTTCATACTTTCCTCCCTTCGCTGAAACAATTTCAGGAACGGGAAAAAGACAAGTTGCCGGAGTTTGGTGAGAAATATGGGGTGAAAGTCCCGGCCAGTATCAACCTTGGTAGTATTAGCCAGATTAGCGACATGGAAGGCAAGTTTGATTACCCGGTTATGATAAAGGGGCAGTTTTACGATGCCTACCAGGTAAACAACGAGGAGCAGGTAAAACAAGCATTTTTTAAGATTTCGGCTAAATGGGGTTTGCCGGTTATCGTACAGGAATTTGTGAAGGGCACCGAAGTTAACGTGATTGCCCTTGGCGATGGGAAAGGGAATACCATTGCTGCCGTGCCAATGCGGAAACAATATATTACCGACAAAGGTAAAGCATGGGGGGGCGTTACCCTTGCTGATGAGAAAATGATGGGACTCACCCGTATGATTATCCGAAAAACAAAGTGGAAAGGCGGGATGGAACTTGAACTGATAAAAAATAGCAGCGGCGAATATTACCTGATTGAGATCAACCCCCGTATCCCTGCCTGGGTTTACCTTGCAGTTGGGGCTGGGCAAAATATTCCCGAGGCACTAATAAAACTGGCACTCGGCCAGGATGTAAAACCAATGGAGGCATACGAAATAGGGAAGATGTTTGTCCGTTATTCCTACGATATGATTGTAGACTTAGAAAAGTTTGCAGCAATTTCAATGAATAAAGAAATTTAATAAAAATAACCAGCAATGAGCAAGTTAGCATACGAAAAACCTGTTATCAGTAAAATTACAGCAGGAGTCCCAAACAAATTCGGATTGCCTGTAAAACAAAAGATTATTTCTGAGATTGATGGTATCCCGGTTTCTGAACTGATAAAAGATTACGGGTCCCCGGTTTTTGTGATCTCAGAAAAAACAGTCAGGGGTACTTTTGCTGAAGCACGGCAGGCATTTGAAACCCGTTATCCGAAAGTGCAATTTGCCTGGTCGTATAAAACCAATTACCTTGATGCAGTTTGCAGCATCTTCCACAGCGAAGGTTCGTGGGCTGAGGTGGTTTCAGGGTTCGAGTTCGAAAAAGCCCTTTTGCTGGGAGTTAACGGTTCAAATATTATTTTTAACGGCCCCGAGAAATCGGAAGAAGATTTAACACTGGCAATAAACCATGATGCATGCATCCACATCGACCATTTCGATGAATTGTACCTTCTTATTGAAACCACCCGCAAACTGGACAAGAAAGCACGCGTTGCCATCCGTGTAAATCTTGATGCAGGGATTTACCCGATTTGGGACCGTTTTGGGTTTAATTACGAAAATGGCGAAGCATGGAATGCTATTAACCGGATTATGTTGGCCGAAAACCTTGATTTAATTGGCTTGCACACTCACATCGGGACATATATTATGGCATCATCGGCCTATGCAGTTGCAGCAACCAAACTGTCGAACCTGTTTATGGCTACCTACCGGAAATTCGACCACTGGATAAAATATATTGATTTGGGTGGAGGGTTTGCTTCAAAGAACACACTGAAAGGTGCCTACATGCCAGGGGCTGAAACCTGCCCTTCGTTTGATGAGTATGCCGAAGCTATTTCCAATGCTATAATTTCGTCTGAAATACCCCACGAAAATTTACCGGTGCTGTTTTTGGAAACAGGGCGTGCACTGATCGATGATGCCGGGTATTTGTTAACAACGGTTTTGGCAAACAAACGCTCAAACAGTGGTAGGCGTACAATGGTAATTGATGCCGGGGTAAACCTGCTTTTTACATCATTTTGGTACAACCTGGGCATTTACCCGGCTAAAGAAGCTTCAGATTATTCTGAAGAAACAACTATTTACGGGCCTTTGTGCATGAACATAGATGTGATTCGCGAAGCTATTAATTTCCCACATGTGCAAACAGGCGACCGGTTGGTAATTGAAAGAGTGGGTGCTTACAATATGACACAGTGGATGCAGTTTATCACATACAGGCCCAACGTAGTGCTGATTGACTCGGAAGGCAAAACACACGTAATCAGGAAAAAAGAGGATATTGAAACATTTAAAAGTTTTGAATCAAACCCTAAAAAATAAAACAGAAGATGGACAGGGGTATCCTTAACGGGAAAGATTTCCTACATTCAGTTTTGAATAGTTATTCCCAGGTATTTTTTTCTAAATCGAAAACACTGTCAGTTTTTTTGATTGTCATCAGTTTTTTTGATTATGGGGCCGGGATTGGGGGGTTATTATCTGTGCTGATTGCCAATTTGCTTGCTTACGCCCTGGGGTATAATAAATATATGCTTGTTTCAGGGTTGTACGGGTTCAATGCTTTGTTGGTGGGGTTAGGTGTTGGACTGTTTTACCAACCATCGGTACAACTTTACTTGTTGGTTGCCATTACGGCGGGTACCTGTTTTTTCCTGACCATTGTTTTTCAGGGGGTACTTGGCAAATACGGGTTGCCCTTTTTAAGTGTCCCGTTTTTAATTACTATCTGGGTTGTAGCCTTGTCGGGCGGCGACCTGACTACCCTGAATATCAGCGAACGGGGCATTTTTGTTTATAATGAGTTGTATGCCATTGGTGGGCAGGCTTTTGTCGATTTATACGATATGCTTGAGAACCTTATCAGTGCTTCGTTCCTGAAAATATATTTTCATTCGCTTGGTGCTATCTTTTTCCAGTCTCACCTGCTTGCCGGGATTATTATTGCACTTGGGCTGCTTATTTACTCGCGAATAACTTTCGTGCTTTCGGTTTTAGGTTACTCGGTTGCCTTTTTATTTTATACGATTGTAGGAATCGAGTTTAACTCACTGAGTTACACGTTTATCGGGTTTAATTATATTTTAACTGCTATTGCACTTGGAGGCTATTATCTTATTCCGGGGCGGGTGAGTTACGGATGGATTATTTTATTGTTGCCGGCGGTGGTTTTAATCACAATAAGCACGCAACAAATATTCCTGACATTCAAAATTTCGCCCTACTCACTTCCTTTTAATATTATTGTTTTAATGTTTTTATATGCATTGAAGCTACGCGAACAACGCCCGAAATATTTGATTGAGACTCCGGTTCAACTGGGGAAGCCCGAATTGAACCTTTATTTGCATTTTGGCAATACAAAACGGTTTCCGGCAGCATTCCCGGTTTCGGCATCATTGCCGTTTTATGGCGAGTGGGAGGTAAGCCAGGGGCACAATGGCGAATACACCCACAAAGGTGCGTGGCGTAATGCATGGGATTTTATTATTACCGGCCACGGAGGCAAACAATTTAAAGGGGACGGCGATCTCCCCGAAGACTATTTTTGCTATGGGAAAGCAGTGCTTGCCCCATTTGACGGAGTGGTGATTGAAGTAATTAATAATATCCCTGACAATAAAATTGGTGATGCAAATACCAAAAACAATTGGGGGAATACAGTCATTATTAAGTACAGCGATTTTATCTATTCGAAACTAAGCCATCTGAAATACCACTCGGTAGAGGTAAAAGCAGGTGACCTGGTAAAACAGGGGCAGCTCATTGCCCGCTGTGGAAATTCGGGGAGGTCGCCCTATCCGCACCTCCATTTCCAGTTTCAGGCAACACCCTATATTGGCTCAACAACTATTGACTACCCGCTTGGGCATTATTTATTGAAAGAAAATAAAAAGTATTCGCTTAAAACTTTTGAATATCCTGAAAAAGGGCAGGTGGTTGCCAGCCCGTTGAAAAACGAGATGTTGGCGAAAGCAATGCATTTTATACCGGGGCAGCGGTTAAAAGTTAATGTTGAGGTGGAGTCGGATAAAGCAAAATGGCAAAAACAGGCAGGCACATTTTTGTGGGTTGTTGAAACCGATGTTTTTAATACAACCTACATTCGTTGCGAAAAACATGGAAGCCTGGCTTATCTCTACAACAACGGCAATTTACACTATTTTACTAATTTTACAGGAACTAAAAATCTGGCCCTGTTCTGGTTTTTTATTGCATTATATAAGGTGCCACTGGGATTCCTTCCCAACAGTAAAATTTCTGATTCTATTCCGTTGAATATGATGTTTGGCGGGGTTTTAAAATTTATCCAGGATTTTTTTGCACCCCTGTTCCTCTTTTTGAAAGTCGATTTTGATATGACTATTGAAGAATCAGGCGATATTTTGTCGTCAGGCGATATAAAAATGAAAGTATTGGTTACTAAAAGAATTGCCGGGCAGAAGATTGCAGAATATAATTGTGAACTAAAAGTAAACCGGGAAGGGGTGTTTGATATTTCTATTGAATTCAACCAGGCTAAGATTAAAATATTATGTCAAAACGAATTGGATTAACAGCAATTTTGCTTTTGTTTTTGTTGGCTGTTTCGGCACAAAAGAGATTGAACTATAGCGAGGTGGATAAAAAATCGTATGAGCTTTTCCAGCATCAGAAATGGGCTGAACTCCTCAGCTTTTGTGCTGAAGCCAGGAGCCAGGGAATCGATTTCTTTTACCTGCAGGCACGTACGGGGATTGCATATTACAATCTGAAAAAATACCGCAAAGCCTCAGGATGGTTTCTGAAAGCATGGGGAAACGACCGGAATTTTGAATGGCTACAGGAATATTTATATTATAGCCTGGTATTTAGCGGTAGAAGTAGTGAGGCAATTAAATTTGCATCTGGTTTTACCGGCCCGGTAAAAAAGAGGATTGGTTTTTCCGGAAGTAAATTAACCCGGCTGGCAGTTGAAGGCGGGTATAGTTTTAACCCCGATTTCGACAAATTGACAAATGCCGCATTTGGAGAGGTGGCAAATGTAGGAGAAGATTACGGGGAAGCATTTTATCTGAAAAATTACCATTTTGAGTCTTTCGACCTCAGCCACCGGCTTACTCCCGGGATAAGTGTCAATCATAATTTTACATATATTAGTGTGAATCGCGAAGAACAGGTCGACTGGGGGGCACAGAGCAGTTTCCCCATTAAAATCAAGCAGTACCAGTATTTCCTCAACCCGCTTTTTGTTGTGGGCAAAAAATTGTATGTTTCTCCTTCGGTGAATTTTGTTTGGGGCGACTCTGAATTGTTCCAGGGGGGATTGGATTCTAATTCAGGTAAGTATTTTTATTCTGCACCACTAAAATATTCCGACCTTATTTTTTCAACTGCGGTATGGTCGCATTTTGGGAACCTGTCGCCTGGTGCAGAGGTTAACCTTGCTACTATTAATAAAAAAGATTTTATGCAATTTTCTGCCTGGGTCACATTTTACCCGTTTTCAAATACCAGTTTTTATTTGATCCCAAGGGTTTATTTCAAGGCTGCGCAGGCAACCGGGTTTGGTTATAATACGTTTGGGGTTTCGGGGGGAGCCCAGTTGGGGCAGGTACATGTTTATGGGCAATATTTAAACGGCGACATGGAAAATTTCATTGAATCGGCAGGGTATGTAATTGCCAACTTCCCGGGGCACTCATCGCAAAAGTTCAGTGCAAGTTTTTATTTCCCGGAAGGTAAAAAATACCAGTTTGTACTCAGGTATATAAACCAGGATGTAACCGAAAGCTATCAGGTGTATACAGGTGGGGTAAAAAGTAATTCAATTAAATACGATAAATATATTAAACATACATTAACGTGCGGAATATCATGGAATTTTTAAAACAAGCCCTTATTGTATCCGGGTTTTTGCTCTGGGGCTTATCGGCAGTGTCGCAGGTAACCCAGGCAGAACTCGAAGAGGCGTTTTCGAAAGGTTATGCCCTTGAAAAGAATGGCGACTTTAAAGCTGCAGCCGATGAGCTGAAAAAGGTGTTTGACGAATCGTCATACGAAATAAACCTGAGGTTGGGATGGCTGAATTATAATGCCGGGTTGTTCGATGAGTCAATTATTTTTTATACTAATGCCCAAAAGTTAAAACCCTATTCGGAAGAGGCCCGCTTTGGGTCAATACTTCCAAAAGCTGCTTTGGGTAGGTGGGACGAGGTAATTGACCTGTACAATAAAATACTGGAAATAAACCCCAACAATACTGTGGCTTTATACCGTTTGGGATTGGTGTACTATGGCCGGAAAGATTACTCCGGGGCATACCCAATGTTTAAAAAGGTAGTCGATTTGTACCCGTTTGGCTACGATGGCTTGCTAATGCTTGGCTGGACATCGTATTTCCTCGGTAAAAACAACGATGCAAAAGTATTATTCAACAAGGTAAAACTGTTTAACCCCAATGATAAATCAGCAAGCGAAGGGTTGCTGTTAATAAAATAAAAAAAGGGGCACTTCTGCCCCTTTTTAAATTCAAAATTCAAGTTAGTGAAAGGTATTTTAACTTGAATTCATTTAATTAACACAACAAGTGTTTTTCTGCGCCCATATATAAATATTCATTTAAAAAGGAAAAGGTAACCCCTGTATTTCCTGCCAAAGTTGGCTGTTTTTTATATGTGGCTGATGGATAAATTTTAAACAGTCAATTAATCCAATCTTATTTTTGTGTTTTTGTTGTTGCAAACAAGGCATTTACTCGTTACGTTTGTATTTAATAATGGTTTTATCCTTTTTCAACTAAAAAATTCAAATGTATGAACCACCTGTTTCCTCTTCTTTTCCGGATGCTTATTATTTTATCACTTTTTTTCTCGTTCAATGCAACCGGCTATGCCCAGTTAATTACCCCGGAAGAATATTTTGGTTTCCAGCCAGGAGCCGACCGTGAATTATTCAACTACCAGCCTTTAATCGATTACCTGCAAAAGCTGGACGAGGCCTCTCCGCGTATCAAAATGGCAGAGATTGGCAGGTCGCCTATGGGGAAAAAGATGTATGCTGTATTCCTTTCGTCTGAGGAAAATATCCGAAACCTGGAAGAATTGAAAATTATCAATAAAGAGTTGGCTTTGAATGCCGGCCTTTCTGAAGAATCGGTTGCTGAGCTGGTGAATAAAGGCAAAGTTTTCATTTTGGCTACCCTTTCCATGCACTCGACAGAGGTTGGCCCATCGCAGGCTGCCCCGTTGGTCGCTTATGAAGTAGCCACCACCACCGACCCCGCATTATTGCAATGGCTTGATGATGTGGTGTATATGATGGTGCCAAGCCACAACCCCGATGGGATGGATATGGTAGTTGACCATTATAACCAATCGAAAGGCACAAAATACGAAGGTGGGAACCTACCCGTTGTGTACAATAAATATGTGGGGCACGATAACAACCGTGATTTTATTACCCTTACCCAGTCGGATACTAAAGCGATTGCGCGCATTTATAATAAAACATGGTTTCCGCAGGTGATGGTAGAAAAACATCAGATGTGGTCAACCGGGCCACGTTATTTTGTACCGCCAATGCACGACCCCATTGCCGTGAATATAGATGAGAAAATATGGAACTGGACATGGGTTTTTGGTTCGAATATGGCAAAAGACATGGCACGCGATGGTTGTGCAGGCGTGTCGCAGCATTACCTGTTCGATGACTATTGGCCAGGCTCTACCGAAACTGCCCTTTGGAAGAATGTAATTGGTTTGCTCACCGAGTGTGCAAGTGTACAATATGCAAAACCAATTTATATTGAAAAGAACGAATTGAAGGTCGTTGGCAAAGGATTGGGCGAATACAAAAAAAGTATCAACATGCCAATGCCCTGGGAAGGCGGTTGGTGGCGCCTGGGCGATATCGTTAAATATGAATTGGCATCTACCTGGTCGCTTATTAAAACAGGTTCGATACACAGGAAAGATATCCTGCTCAGCAGGAATGTGTTGTGCAAAGGAGAAGTTGCAAAAGGGAGAAATTCAGCACCCTATTTTTATATATTCCCGGCTCACCAGCACGATGAAGGTGAACTGGCCGATATGCTGGCATTACTGGATGAACAGGGCGTAGATGTGTACAAAACAAACAAAAAACTCGAAATCGGGGGGAAAGTAGTTGAACAGGGCGATTACGTGATCCCATTGGCACAACCGTTCAGGGCTTTTATTAAGGAGGTTCTGGAGGTGCAGAAGTTTCCCGAAAGGCATTATACCCCCGGGGGCAAATTGATTAAACCGTACGACATAACCAGTTGGTCGCTTCCGCTACACCGCGGGCTGAAATCAATTGTGGTAAATGAAAAAGGGACAGGCCTGGAGAAATCAATCGATAAAGTAACTTTCCCAATCACCAAAATAGCAGCCCTTAGTGAAAATACAAAGGCACTTATCTTTCCGGCCAGGAACAACGAGAGTTACAAAATGGCATTTATGGCCATGCAAATAGGTATCCGGGTGAAAAGGGCAACCAGTACGATGAAAATTGACGGGGTGGAGGTTAACCCCGGTGATTTTATCCTTCCGGTTACGAAAAAGGAGTTCGGGAACCTGAAAAAACTGTTCGTGAGTTCAATAATGAATCCTATCCAGCTTTCTTCGGAAATAAAAGAAGGGGTTGTTGAACTAAAAATGCCATCGGTGGCTTTAATTGAAACCAATTTCCACGATATGGATGCGGGCTGGACACGTTTCCTGTTCGATTCGTATGCAGTCCCGTTTACAATTGTAAAACCAGGCGAAGTGGTGGAGAAAGATTTATCGGGTTTTGATGTTATCATTTTCCCGGATAATGATAAAACCGTATTATTGGAAGGGAAATACAAAGGGCGTAATAATACGTATAACCTACCCTCTATGGATCCCCGGTATACGAAAGGGATTACCAAGGAAGGTGTCCAGAAGCTGATGAAGTTTGTTGACGAAGGCGGCACAATTGTTTCCTGGGGGAGGTCGGTTGGGTTGTTCTTTGGGGCTCAGTCAATTAAAATCTCGGAGAAAGAGAAAGAAGAGTTCCAGCTCCCGGTGAGGGATATTTCGGAAGACTTAAAAAAACAAAAGTTCTATTGCCCCGGTTCGCTTTTGAATATTGAGCTGAAAGAAGGGCATCCATTAACGTACGGTATGCAGTCCGGAGCGAAGGTGTTTACACGGGGGCGTCCGGTGTTTTCTACATCTGTCCCGTATTTTGATATGGACAGGAGGGTTATTGCTGTTTACCCCGAAAGCAACATATTGGCAAGTGGTTATGTTGAAAATGAAAAGCTGCTTTCAGGAAAACCGGCAATGGTATGGGCAAAAAAAGGGGAAGGGCAATTTGTATTTTTTGGGTTTTATCCGCAATTCAGGGCTTCAACCCCCGGTACCTATAAGCTTTTGTTCAACTCATTGATGATTAATTAGTGTTTTAGAAAACGTCAAGAACTGGGTATTGTAAAAGGTATAACAGGCTAACCGGCTTTATACCAATGCCATCTGTTCATCCATGTATTCAATGGTTTCAAAAAGATTGCTTTATAACATCTTTTTTATTTAATAGAGTTATAACTTCTTTCTTTAAATTTGAGGCATGATTCAATCGTATAAGTGTCCTATATTCTTTTACGTTGGGCAGGCAGAATGCCTTGATGAGGATGTTGCACATAGCCCCAGCTAATCAATCTCTATTTTTTATTTTAGATAATCCACTCCTTTTATGAAGTAATATAAATGTTCTTAAATAAGCGTTTACCGATATTATAAATATGTACAGTTATTATTTTAATTTTAGGGATTTGTATTAAAAATATTTGAATTTTACAATTATGATTGCTTCAGCTGGTAATAAGGGAGATACAGTTCGCTCGGATTGTTTTGTCGAAATAACACTTAATCCTGGCCAGGGGAATTTAATCCACCTACAAAGCAGGGTTGGAAGCCTTTATGGGAATTCTATCCGGGAATTGTGCTTAGAAATACTTGATTTTTATGAGGTGAAGGATGCAAAAGTAGAGGTGGTTGATACAGGAGCCCTGCCGTTTGTAATAGCAGCCCGTATGGAGGCAGCGTTGAAGCAGTTCATTAAAGGCAAAAGGGGGTTTTTGTTTGAGTTGCTTCCTCAAAACCGGTATAAAACAGCAAAAGATAAAAACAGGAGGTCGCGGTTGTACCTACCCGGGAATAACCCGAAATTAATGGTTAATGCAGGAATTTACGGTGCTGACGGTATCATCCTCGACCTGGAGGATTCCGTTGCCCCCGATAAAAAGGAGGAAGCCCGTTTATTGGTGCGTAATGCCCTCAGCCAGGTCGATTTTTACGGGGCCGAAAGAATGGTACGTATTAATCAAATCCCCAAAGGTATTGATGACCTGGAATACATTGTCCCTTACAATGTCAACACTATCCTGATTCCGAAATGCGAATGGGCACAGCAGGTCAGGGATGTGGAAAAGGAGATTTCCAGGATATCAGGGAAAGAGGATGGTGGCATACACCTGATGCCGATTATTGAAAGTGCACTGGGAGTTGAGAATGCCTACCAGATTGCTTCCGCCTCGCCTAATGTTGTTGCAATGGCAATCGGGTTGGAAGATTATACGGCCGACATCGGGGTAGTGCGGACAGATGGAGGGCGTGAGTCGTATGTTGCCCGGTCGCGTGTGGTAAATGCAGCTTGCGCTGCGGGGATTCAGCCTATTGATTCTGTTTTTTCCGATTTTGAAGATATGGAAGCATTGGCAGCAAATGCCCGGGAGTCGAAAGCACTGGGGTTTGTTGGAATGGGGTGTATCCATCCGCGCCAGGTAAAAGTGGTGAACGAAACTTTTTCCCCCGGTAAAAATGAGATTGAGAAGGCTAAGGAAATTGTTATTGCGTTCGACAAAGCACAACGCGAAGGGAAAGCGGTGGTAGCGGTTGGTTCAAAAATGGTTGACCCACCGGTAGTAAAACGGGCTATATATACAATAGATAATGCAATAAATGCCGGGAAACTGGATAAAAACTGGAGGGCTGGCAATGAGTGAAATGATAAAAAATGCTGCCGGCAGGCTGGTGCCTTCCGAAATAAACGGGAAAAAGGTAGTGCCTTATATGGGTGTGGGTAAGTATAAGCCTGATGGGCGTAAGTATGGGCCACCGGTCGCTTCCTGTGCCGACTACCCTGATGATGGTAATAAACTGTCCGCCTCTTTGAAAGATGCACTGATTAAGGCCGGGTTAAAAGATGGGATGGTCATTTCAACGCACCACCATTTCCGTAATGGCGACCTTGTGGCTAACCAGGTTTTCGATATAGCGAAAGAACTGGGTGTAAAAGGCCTGGTATGGTTTCCGTCTGCTTCGTTCCCGTGCCATGCCCACCTGATTCCTTACCTTGAAGACGGCACCATCCATCACATTGAAGGAAGTATGAATGGCCCTTTAGGGAGGTTTGCGTCCGAAGGGAAAATGAAAGGAGTTGGCGTTTTACGCTCCCATGGAGGGCGTTACCAGGCAATCCAGGATGGGGACGTTCGGATTGATATTGCAGTTATTGCTGCCCCTACTGCCGATTCGTTTGGAAATGCTACCGGCGACAGGGGCCCGGCTGCCTGCGGGTTGCTTGGCTTTGCCCTGGGCGATTCGCAATATGCCGAAAAGGTGGTTATTGTTACCGACAACCTGGTGCCGTTCCCATGTATCCCGTGGCAAATACATGGGAATTATGTCGACTATGTAGTGAAACAGGATAAGATTGGTATCCCTGAGAAAATTATATCAGGTACTACACAAATTACTAAAAGCCCCGACCGTTTGCTAATTGCCGAATTAACTGCTAAGTTTTGTGAAGCAGCCGGGATTGTGAAAGACGGTTTTTCATTTCAGGCAGGAGCCGGAGGGACAGCCCTTTCCATCGGGATTTATTTTCAGCAGATGATGCGTGAAAAAGGAGTCAAAGCCCGGTTCATCCGTGCCGGAAGCAACCAGTATACGGTTAAAATGCTTGAGGAGGGGTTAACCGACTATATCCTTGATGGGCAAACCTTCGACCTGGAAGGGGTACGTTCAATGAGGGAGAATGCCAACCATGTGAATACCAGCCCGTTTACAAGCTATAATTACCATGGTAAAGGGAACTTCGCCTCCATGGTCGATGTGGTTGTTTTAGGTGCAACCGAGGTCGACCTGGATTTTAATGCCAACGTGGTTACCCATTCCGATGGCTATTTACTGCACGGTATTGGCGGGTGGCAGAATTGCCTGTTTTCGAAATGTACCATATTGCCCATCCCTCTTTTCAGAGATAGGATTCCGGTTATTGTCGATGAGGTAACAACGCTTTGCGGTCCTGGCGAACTGATTGATGTGATTGTTACCGAGAGGGGCATTGCCATCAATCCCAGGCGTACCGGCCTTATCGAAAAAGTGGCTGATTCAGGGTTGCCCTTAAAAACGATTCAACAATTAAAAGAAGAAGCTGAAAGTATCTGTGGAATACCAGAAAAAGCACAGTTCACCGATAAAATCATAGCCGCCATCAAATGGGTCGATGGGACTGTGATAGATGTTGTAAGACAAGTCAGAAGGTGAAAATGAAAAGTATGTGTAAGAGTGAGTTTAGGGTTCAGTAATCAGTGATCAGTATTCAGTGACTAACAAACATCAAAAATACAACTATGACTAAACGAACAATAGTAACACTGCCAGGCGATGGAATAGGC
>JAADGO010000102.1 GCA_013152355.1 Chlorobiota bacterium | reverse complement strand
GGTAACTTTTAGCCAAATCATCGAAGTATTCATACCTTAGATCCCTTGCTGCCATTTCAATTGAAATCCCGTTGACCTTCGCATAGTCTTCTGTATCAAACTGTTTTGTATGCAACCTTACGCCTAACCTATTGACATACTCTTTTACGAATTGTTCATCCTGCTTTGACTCACCACCGCGCAACTGAAAATTACAATGAGCCACAGAATAATTGAACCCCGACTGCTCAAAAAGGAAGAGCATAACCATCGAATCTACCCCCCCACTTACCGCAAGCAATATTTTTTGTTGCGGTTCAAAAAGCCTCTGTTTATTGATAAACTCTGTTAACTTGTTAAGCATTCTTTGGCAACTGAGTGGTTAATTGGCAAATATTGACAATTACCTCGGTGGCCTTTACCATCGACCTTACCGGGATAAATTCATACGGGCCGTGGAAATTATGCCCCCCGGCGAATATATTCGGGCAGGGCAGCCCCATATACGATAAGCGGGCTCCGTCTGTACCACCCCTTATTGCCCTGACTTTAGGTTTAACACCTGCTTTCTCCATCGCTTTGTACGCGAGGTCGACCACATATTTAACCGGCTCAATTTTTTCCCGCATATTATAATACTGGTCCTGCATATCAAGGTGCACCTTGTTTTCGCCGTATTCTATCTTTATTAAACGTACTATTTCTGCTAATATTTTTTTCTTTACCCTGAACTTACCAGCATCATGGTCGCGTACCAAAAACTTAAGCACTGCTTTCTCAACCGTCCCGTCAAACGAGAGCAGGTGGAAGAAACCTTCATAACCCTGGGTATATTCCGGCCTCTGCTCCTGGGGTAATAATGCTACTATCTTATGGGCCACCAAAATTGCATTCACCAGTTTATTTTTAGCCGCGCCAGGGTGGACACTCCGCCCGTTTACAGTGATCTTTGCCAATGCTGCATTGAAATTCTCGAACTCCAACTCCCCTATCTCCCCTCCATCCAGTGTATACGCGAAATCAGCACCAAACTTATGTACGTCAAACCTGTCTGCCCCTTTGCCAATCTCTTCGTCCGGGGTAAAACATATCCTTATTTTACCATGCTTTATTTCAGGGGTATTAAGTAATGCCTCTGCTGCTGTAATAATTTCTGCTATGCCGGCTTTATCATCAGCACCCAGTAATGTATCACCGCCGGCAACAATCAGGCGTTGCCCGATATAATTGGAAATCTCAGGGAATTCGGTAGGGTCGAGTACTACCTTCTTTTCTTTATTCAATTCCAGTACCCCCCCGTTGTAATTTCCTATAATGCGGGGTTTTACATCCCTTCCGGGGAAATCGGGGCTGGTATCCAGATGGGCAATAAAACCAACAACCGGGAAATCCCCGGGGGTATTGGCTGGTATCGTACCCGTAACATAGCCGTTTTTATCAAGCTCAACCTCACCGACTCCTATTGATTTTAATTCGTCAACCAACAATTTTGCAAAATCAATTTGCCCCGGAGTACTTGGGAAGCTATTACTTTCCGGGTCGGATGTAGTGCATTGCTTCGCATACCTGATAAATCGTTCAACTACTTTATCCATATATTTATACATCATCTGAATTAAAACTAAACCCTAACCTTTTACCTGTTTTCATTTTCGAATGGCTTATCTTCTGGAACATTTGGTCGACAGTAGCAATCTTCACCTGGTCGTATGGAGGAAGCAGTAAGTCGAACTGCACAGAATACTGTATGGCTATTTCAATAATTTGCCTTAAAAAGCCCGGCGAAATAGCATCAACAGAGAAATCCTTCAACAATTCATCGGATTGCCGCTTCCCTTCGACAAAGAAATGCTTTTCATTGTTTACAAAAATCCTGGCCACCAAATAACCCAGGTCATTCATCCGCGCAAATTTAAAAGAATCGGATAAAAAGTTATAGATATAAATTACCCCGCAATAACTCCTTAAATTATCTTCCTGGACATATTTCGTATTCCATATCGGGTGTTCTTTATCAAACTCGAATACGTTGGAGTGCATGCTGAAGATCAAAAGGTCTCCGCCAATAGTAATTTCAGCATCAAATGGGCCACGCTCTTTATACCTGGGCATCAGTTTATCCGCAACCCTCCCCTGAAGTAACTTTTTGTAATCCCCCTCAAGTTGCTTCAATACTTTTTTCAGGATGGTAAAAGCCTCATTTGTATTGTCATACACTTTCTGTTTTACAGAAGTTTTAAGGACATAGGCATCAAGCAGGCTGTTACGGAATTCTTTATCTTCGCTCATGGTATATTTTTTTATTCGTATTAAAAATACATAATTTTATACCGTAAAAAAAGAAAAGCAGCCCGGCTGAGCTGCTTTTTCAACTATAACCATACTTTTATTAATACGACAACGCAAATAATACCCTTCTTTTAGAGGGTTTCCCTGAATAAATACATACCCCCTTTTCTTCTTCGTATTCCAGGGGAAGGCATCGGATAGTCGCTTTGGTTTCTTCCTTGATCTTCAGTTCAGTTTCTGACGAACCATCCCAATGCGCTAAAATAAAACCGCCTTTATTGCTCAAAATATCTTTGAAATCCTGGTAAGTATCTACTTTGGTGATCATCCCGGCCCTGAAATCCAAAGCTTTCTTGTAGATGTTTTCCTGTATTTCATCCAATAATCCTGCGATAAACTCATCAATATTTGCAACGCCTACCACCTCTTTTTTTAGTGTATCGCGCCTGGCAACTTCAACAGTCCCGTTTTCGAGGTCCCTTGGCCCGATTGCCAGCCTCACCGGGACACCTTTTAGTTCATACTCAGCAAATTTCCAGCCCGGTTTCTTGGTATCTTTATCATCGTATTTTACCGAAATGCCACGTGCTTTTAGTTTGGCAGTTATCTCGCCTACCTTTTCAGATATTGCGGCTAACTGCCCTGCTTTCTTATAAATAGGTACAATAACCACCTGGAATGGGGCCAGTTTTGGAGGGAGCACCAAACCATTGTCATCAGAATGAGCCATGATTAAAGCCCCCATCAAACGGGTTGAAACCCCCCATGATGTTGCCCATACATAATCTTCGGCACCATTCTTATTCGTAAATTTCACATCAAAAGCTTTTGCAAAATTCTGCCCCAGGAAATGCGATGTCCCTGATTGCAAAGCTTTGCCATCCTGCATCAATGCCTCAATAGAATATGTTTCAATAGCTCCTGCGAAACGTTCGTTTTCTGTTTTTGCCCCCTTTATTACAGGCATAGCCATATAGTCCTCGGCAAACTCTGCATAAACATTAATCATTTTCCTTGTCTCTTCAACAGCCTCAGCCTTTGTTGCATGGGCTGTATGGCCTTCCTGCCATAAAAACTCAGCAGTACGAAGGAATAAACGGGTACGCATTTCCCACCGGACAACATTTGCCCACTGGTTAATTAATATCGGCAAGTCCCTGTATGATTGTATCCAATTCCTGTATGTGTTCCAGATAATGGTTTCAGAGGTAGGCCGTATAATTAGCTCTTCCTCCAGTTTTGCATCAGGGTCAACCACAACGCCTTTGCCGTCCGGGTTCTTTTTCAACCTGTAATGCGTTACAACTGCACATTCTTTAGCGAACCCTTCAACATGGTCGGCCTCTTTACTAAAAAATGATTTCGGTATAAAAAGAGGGAAATATGCATTTACATGGCCTGTTTCTTTAAACATAGTGTCTAGTTGTGCCTGCATCTTCTCCCAAATAGCATAACCATAGGGTTTTATAACCATACACCCCCTTACTGCCGAGTTCTCTGCCAGGTCAGCTTTTAATACCAGGTCTTGGTACCATTGTGAATAATTTTCGTTCCTTGGTGTCAATTCTTTAGACATTTTACTAAATTTGGTATGGATTTTGCGATTTTACTTATTGTAAACCAGGATACAAATAAAGTAAATATTATTGACATATATAAAGAGGGAGGACAAGTTATGAAAACAAGGCTAATTTTAATCGCGGCGAGTGCATTCATCCTGAGTGCATGTTCCACCGGGACCTATGTTACCGGGACTTATCAGGATGACATTTATTTCAACCCGGCTGATATCCCACCTCCCATTACTATAACAGAAGAAGTAGCAACAAAGGATAAAGGGATAGATAAATCTGCTGAAAGGATAATTATCAGCGGAATAAAAGATAATGAAGACGGCTCGAAAACAATGAATAATTATATTTTTGATGATGAGCCGGCCGATGAATATATCAATGCCCAGTTATACAATATTGATGAGATGAAATTGGATGATACCGATACAACAGTATTGTATGACGATGGAGATGTAAAATACGTCATCAATAATTATTATGATGGCGATGACCTGGATTATGCATATAGGATCAGGAGGTTTCACCGCCCTTATTTCTACGACCCGTTTTTCATAGACGACTGGTACTACGGTGGAGTTGGTTATTATCCTTATGCCGGCTTAGGCTGGGGATGGGGCTCATCATGGTATTCTCCTTTTTGGGGTGGATTTTACAGCCCATACCTAAGTTATGGATGGGGGTCATACTATAGCCCTTATTATGGAGGCTATGGAGGCTACTATGGCGGTTACTATGGAGGCTACTATGGAGGCTATTACGGTGGTTATGGAGGCTACTACCCGGGGTATTATGGGTATGGATTGTATGGCAACTACTATTCAACTTACGACAATGACAAGATGCGATACGGAAGAAGGTCCGGGTTGGCTAATTATGCCAACTATGGGGTTGGCAACAGAGTTAGCTCCACTAATGGGGTAAGCCGTTCGGTAGCAATAACTAAAAATGCCACTACGAATAGTAACGGGAAACAGGTAGCGAACAGTTCCTCTACCCGGTCAGGAAGGTCAGTAAGGAATGCCTCAGGGAATATTAACAGTGCAAGAAGAGCTTCAGGCTCTGACGCAGGAAATATATCAACACGGGTTTTAACAGAAAGGCGTAGGAGTAATATCAGGCAAAGTGATGCAAGAGAACCAAGCCGCAGCACCTCTCTCCGTAGCAATACTAATGTAACAAAAAGCACCAGTATCAATAACTCAAGGTATTCCCGCCCCACAACAACCAGAAGGAGCTACAACGGTACTTCGGTAAACAGGAACTCATCAACTTCAGGGAGCAGGGTATATAAGCCGAGTTATAATAAACCACAAAGTGCTTCAAGGTCGAGCTATAACAGGCAAACTTATACCAGGCCTTCAAGCAATAGTTATAACAGGCCTCGTGTGATAACAAGGAACTCAACGCGTTCACGGTATTCCCCTTCAAAAAGCAGCACAAATTACAGCAGGGCCTACCGCTCAAGCTCTACTTACAGTAAAAGCACAAAATCTGCAAATAGGTCGTATAGGTCGCCCTCAAGCAGTAGCAGGAGTAGCAGGAGTTACAGCAGCCCAAGTAGAAGTAGAAGCAGCTACACGCCAAGCCGAAGTAGTAGCAGTGGAAGTAGTTTCCGCTCAAGCGGTTCGTCAGGCAGTAGCAGGAGTTACGGGTCTTCATCACGTAGTTCATCTGGCAGAAGCGGTAGAAGGTAATTGAACCTATTGCTTTCCTATTCTATTAGTAATTAATTTAAAATTAAAGCCATGAAAAAATTTGTTTATATATTCGCCATAGCTATTCTAATCCCTTCATTTGCAAAGTCGCAGGGAATGATAGATGCATTCCGGTTATCGTCACAACATATTAACGGCACTGCACGGGCGGCAGCTATGGGCAATGCCTTTGGCGCATTGGGCGGCGATTTTACATCATTGTCGATCAACCCTGCGGGGATAGCAATTTACAGAAGCAGTGAATTTGTAATCACCCCATCAATTAGATTCAACAAATCGGAAACACGCCTTGGCAATCAATCGTTTATGGACAACAGGTACCAACTTAAATTTAACAATGTTGGCTACGTGGGGTTTATTGCCAATAACAGCCCGTCTTCCAAAATTGTGAATTTCAACTTTGGTATTGGTGTAAATGATGTTTCTGACTACAACCAGAATTTTTACGTGGAGACTGGCGCCTCTGCCGTATCGTTCCTCGATGGGATTGTTAACTGGGCAAATTCCGAAGCCTTGTCAAACACTTACCTTAAGCAGGTCATCAGCGATATCGAGTTTCGTGACTGGCCAACAAAACTGGCATGGGAAACTTATTTAATCGACCCGGTTGAGGGAGTTGACGGGCAGTATACAAATATCCTGTTCGAAAATGAAAAAGTAAAACAAAGTAAAACTTACGGGCAAAGAGGAGGAATCAAAGAATATGTCATTAGTGGCGGCATGAATATAAACCATACTGTTTACCTGGGGGCAACTCTTGGCATCCACGATGTAAGCATGAGTCAGTTGACCGACTATACTGAATTATTAGAGGGCAATAACTCTTTTACCTTTACAGAAAACCAATACCTGGATGGGGCGGGGTACAACCTTAAGCTTGGTTTAATTTACAGGCCTACTAATTCTTTCCGGTTAGGTTTTGCATACCATACGCCAACCTATTATAATTTAACAGATGAAGCCCGCCTGTCAATGCAGTCTAAATTAGACAAAACCCGTTCGTCCGAAGGAATAAACACTTATGAATACGATTTCTACACACCGATGAAAGCCATTCTAAGTGGTGCTGTTATCATTAATAAAAAAGCATTGGTTAGTGTCGATGGTGAATTCGTTGACTACTCTTCAATGCGGTTTAGGAATGGGGGAAGTTATGGAGAGGATAATTTTACTGACCTGAATTCACAAATTCCCGGTGTATACAAAGGAGTTATCAACCTGAGGACCGGCGTTGAATATAAAGTAACACCCCAGTTTAGTTTAAGGGGAGGTTATGAAGTATATGGGAATCCGTACAAGCTCTCAAATACGACTGCCGAAACTACGCTTTCCAACAACAGTTCGGTACTTTCCTGCGGGGCAGGCTTTGCATCAAAAGGTTTCTTTTTTGATGTTGCATACAGGCAATCAAATAGTAAATATACACTATACAGCCCACAACCTAATTTAGGGAGTGTAGCACTCAACAATACTAATAATAAAGTATTATTTACTTTAGGGTTTAAATTTTAAGCAACTCCACCGTTGAAAAAAAGCCCTTGTAAGATTTATAAGGGCTTTTTTTATTAACAAAGCCCCACCAACTAAAATGTTTTATCAACAATCCATCATTTACTTCAAATTATAATTTGACCTTTAGTATTTAAAACGGTAAATTTGATACCGTACAATAAAACTTCACCCTTAAAAATTTATGTTTTATGTATAACCCTTACGACAAGTGGTTATTTGTTGGGTTCAACAAACTGTAAACACCAGGCAAATGCAGAATTACAGGAATATTACAGAATCAGAAATATCAAAACTACAGGCTGAAAAGTGCAAATGTACTAACTGGGGTAACATTCTGGTAAAAGAGGGGTTTACCCCTGATTTTATTGAAGGCACCACCTTCTCAGGGAAGATTAAATTAGGTGTATTCAAAAAAAATATTCAATATCCGGGAGGTATCGAGAAGCACTCCGGCATTTCCAATGCTTTTATCCATAATTGTACGATAGGAGACGATTGCCTTATCAGCAATGTCAAGAATTACATAGCTAATTATGAGGTTGAAGACAATGTGGTAATTGAAAACTGCGAACTAATCAGTGTCGAAGAGGAAACTTCATTCGGCAACGGGACTCCAGTCAATGTAATGGATGAAACCGGAGGCAGGCAATTGTTGATTTACGACCAGATGTCGGCCCATAGTGCTTATTTCCAGGCTTTTTACAAGCATCGCCCCCGGTTGATACAAACCATGGAGAAAATGATCCTGGATTACTCAAAAAATAAATCCAGTAATACAGGCAGGATTGGCAGTCATACACGGATATCTAATTGTAAGCAAATAACCAATGTTAATTTTGGGAGTTATTCCAGCATTATGGGTGTAAGCCGTTTAAAAAACGGCTCGGTCAACAGTAACCAGGCAGCCCCTGTAACAATCGGGCCGGGGGTAATTGCCGATGATTTTATTATTTCATCCGGTTCGGAAATCATCGATGGCACTATATTGAACAACTGTTTTATCGGGCAGGGGTGCATCCTTGGCAAACATTATTCGGCAGCCCATTCGCTGTTCTTTTCAAATTGCCAGGGCTTCCATGGTGAAGCATGTTCTATTTTTGCAGGCCCATATACGGTCACCCACCACAAATCGACATTACTCATTGCCGGTATGTTTTCTTTCCTGAATGCAGGCAGTGGGTCGAACCAAAGCAACCACATGTACAAACTGGGGCCAATCCACCACGGGATCATCGAAAGGGGTACAAAAACAACCAGTGACTCATATATACTCTGGCCGGCTAAGATCGGGCCTTTTACATTGGTCATGGGCAGGCATTATAAAAACCCGGATACCACAGACATGCCCTTTTCATACCTGATTGAGAATAAAGATGAAAGCTGGCTTGTACCTGCTGTAAACCTGCGTAGTGTAGGTACGATCCGTGATGCCATGAAATGGCCAAAAAGAGACAATAGGAAAGACCCGGAGAAGCATGATTTTATAAACCACAACCTGTTAAGCCCATACACCATCGCAAGGATGGTAAACGGGAAAAATATCCTCGAAGAACTACAAAAAACGCCCCCTGGCAGCTCAGGGAAATATAGTTGGGGAACCACATCCATATCAAAAAAATCACTCGAACGCGGTATTGATTTATACCAAACTGCCATTGTTAAGTTCCTGGGGAATTCTTTAATATCGAAACTTTTGAGCCGCAATCATTTTTCGTCTGTTGAGGATATCAGGAATTACCTCAAACCGGGCACTAATAAAGGGGAAGGGGACTGGGTTGACCTGTCCGGGTTAATTACCCCTAAGAGTGAGGTAGAAGAATTAATATCAAGGATTGAAAAAGGTGTAATTCATTCATTGAAAGAAATAGAGGGCTATTTCAGATACCTACACGAAAGTTATTATACTTTTGAATGGACATGGGCTGCAAGGCTACTGGAAAAACACCTTAAAAAAAGTATAGGGGAAATAACAGTCGAAGATTTATCCTCGTTGATCAGGGATTGGGTAAAAAGTGTGGTACAATTAGATGAATTATTATATGTCGATGCAAAAAAAGAGTTTACCCTTAGCGCTATGACCGGATTTGGGATTGATGGCGACCATGAAGTAAAAAAACAGGATTTTGAAAAAGTCAGGGGGAGCTTTGAAAAGAATATTTTGGTTACCGAAATATTGAATCACATACAGCGTAAAACCAAACTTGGCAACCGTACCATTGAAATGCTGGAAAAAACAGGCACAGCATAGCCTGCAACATATACCAGGCTTTTACCTGGCGGCTACCGTTTCAATCTCTACCAATACCCCCAGTGGCAATTCTTTTACAGCAAAAGCAGCCCTTGCCGGAGGGTCTTGGGCATAATATTCCCCATACACCTCATTCATCTGCTTAAAATTGGCCATATCGCTCAACAGGCAGGTAGATTTTACTACATCCCTGAAATTATACCCCGCAGCTTCTAAAATGGCACCTATATTCTTCATCACCTGCCCTGTTTGTTCAACAATACCCCCTTCGACAACAGCCCCTGTCAATGGGTCCACCGGTACCTGCCCGGAAATATAAAGTACCCCGTTAATTTCAATTGCCTGGCTGTATGGGCCAATAGCTTTAGGGGCTTTTTCAGTTAAGATAATCCTTTTCATATTTTACATTTTAGTCAATACAAACAAAATCTTACAACATACGCTTTTAATCACTACTAAAACGGCTGCATGAACAGCCTCTAATAATTATAGTTATAATCGTAATTACTCTTATTCTTCATTATTTTAAGGTCTTTCAACATTGCTGAATTGGCACTTAGTGTAAAACTATAACTCTTCCTGAAGCCAAACGGCACAAAATTAAATACCATCCGCCAGCAGTGCAGGTTCCTTGACACATTAAAAGTAGTAAAAGAAAACTCGCCGGCAGCAATATCATAATTTGTATTCATCTGTATGCTCCATTTCTGGGTAATCTTAGCACTGCCACTCAGGCTAAGGGTTTGTGTTATCCGGGGTTTTTCATAGGGAGTCCTACGCGTATACCCAAAGGTATAATCAAACCTGAAGTCCCAGGGGATATCAAATTCCGAATAGCTGGGAGTGCTTCCCGGCAGAGGGGCTTCCTCCGGCCCTTCGTCCGGTGGCGTATCCTCCTCCCCTACTTCCCTACCTACTCCCTTCCCTTCTTTCTTGCCGCCTTTTTTCGATTTAAACGACATCCCAAACGACAGATTCGCCCTTGTTATCCGCCCCAGCTTTGCCAACCCTTTTTTATGGTTCCATGCATATTCGTCTATTAAGGTTACGCTATCCTCCGGAGAAATTATATACGGGTCGAGTATGCTCCCAAAATTGACATTAACACCTTTTACAGTTGTGCGTCCGCGTATATTTATTACACTTAAGTTAAACGAATCCGCTACCAGGTTGTATGAAGTCCCAAAACTGAGGTTATCCAGCAATTTTACTTTCCTGTATTTTTCCTTCGTATCCGTACTGTCCGACTTTGTATCCTGGACTTTCATCTCCAGGTTGTTACTCACTGATAAAGAAATTGAACCCGATGCCCCGCGTGACGGCGCCCCTCCATATATGCCGCCTTCAAAAATATCGTAATATTCAGTCCTGCCTGTTGAATCGACCTGCACCTGTTTCCAAAACCCAAAATTCGGGTTGCCAAAATCGGGGCGGTAGTTAAAACTTAAAGACGGGGTCATTTTATGCCGGATACCTTTTATCCTGGAATTTGGGTTTAACGGGACAAAATTCCCGTAAATATTGGTTGATGCACTTAAACTGTATCCATATTGAAAATTCCTTTTCAACCCTGAAATGGTGTCTGTCCTGACATGCGTTGGTTTGTTAAACCTGTCGTAGTAGATATTATTTTCATCATAGGTCTTTTTCTGTGTTCTGAAATACCAAACTTCGTTGTAACTAAAACTAGGGCTGAAATTGATATATTTCATAAGGTTAAAATTGGGTAATGATATAGAGGTATTGTGTTTAATACCATTCTTCCAATCCTTTGTCAATGATTTTTGCAGTATTTCATCTTCACGGGCGGTAATAGTGTTCCGCATATTAGCAGTATAGCTGACCCCAAATTTCTCGTACCACTTAACCTTCCCTACCCTGTTTTTCCGCTTAAACGGATAAATCTTAGTCATAGAAAAAGTCATTTCAGGCAATGAAAGGGTCAATGTTGAATCCCTTGAATTTTGGGAATGCCTTAAGTTGGCAGTCATACTAAAGGGTAGGTTCTCCCATTTCTTTGAATACGAAATGCTGGACGATTTTTGTGTTGTCAGGTAATTTTGCGCCGACAATGCGTTTTGTTTATCATAGCCGCTTGTAGAGAAATTCACACTTGCAGAGAATGTCCTGTTTGGGTTTGCCTTGGCATCCTGGCTATGCGACCATGAAATCCTAAGTTGTGGTGTTTTGTTAAAGGTACCCAATGCCTTATCGCCATAAGCATTGACTGTATAATCGATACCGAAACTACCGCTAAAGTGGTATTTCAGTTTATATTTCGATTGCACACTTGTTGCCCACGACCCTTTCGAGTAAATATCGCCGGTAACAGCTAAATCGAAATATCGTCCTGCAGCCCAATAATACCCCCCGTCACGGAGGAAGAAGCCCCTGTTCTGCTCTTCTCCGTAGGTCGGCATTATTATACCAGACGAGTAGGTCGGAGTACTGGGGAAATACCCAAAAGGGATTATTGCAAAATAGAGGGGTAAATCTTCTAAAACCATGTAGGCAGGGCCGGTAACTATTTTTTTATTTTTAATAACTTTTGCTTTTGTCAGGTGAAGGTAAAAATGCGGATGGCTGGCATCACAGGTAGTATACTTGCCGTCTCTGAGTATATATTCGTCAGGCGATATTTTTTTTGTCCATGCACTATGGATGTAACCTTCCCCCTGGGCTGATTTAACATCTGTAATGATCCCTTTTTGGGAAATGAAATTATACCTCATGGTTTTTGATTCAAACTCCTCCCCTCCATCCTTGAAAACCGGCGCCCCGATAACCACCCCTGAAGTATCGGTAAACCCTTCGGCATAAACCTCTTTTGTCTTAAGGTCGAGCTCAATATAATAAGCTGATAATTCGATATCCTTAAATGTAACTTTAGCATTATTATATAAATATGCTTTTCGCCCACTGGCTGAAATTATCATCGAATCTTCTGCGCTATATTTTACAGGCTCGTCAATTACCATACGCCTTGAAGTGTCGCTTTTAGGCAGGTTCATTGATGTTACCTTCGTATCAATCGGCGCAAGGAAAGGATTATCAATAATTCCAGGAAGAGTATCTGCCCGGCTTTGGCTGATTAACGGTTCTTGTCCGAAAACGACTCCTGCAAATAATAAAAAAATATATGTTAGCGCTGTTTTATGCAAATCTGAACATGTTTAAACCACTTTCGTCATGGCTTTAGTGTGCAAAAATAAAAATAAGGGGTATACAAAAGAGCTAATAAATGTAAAATAATTTTAATATTCCTATTTTTGTGACGAAACAGGACCATAATGAACAAACATTTATCATTATTAAAAATATTCCTGGCAGCAGTAATCTTATTTACCGCATTTAACAGGAACCTGACTGCTAACCCGGCAAATAAAGGCAAGGAACTGGATGTAGTGGTGATTGACCCGGGCCATGGCGGCAAAGATGCAGGGGCGATTGTAAGAGGTGTAAAAGAAAAAGATATTGTCTTAGGCATTGCATTGATGGTAGGCAATTACATAAAAAAGAATTACCCTAACATAAAAGTAATCTACACAAGAGATAAAGATATATTTATACCACTATATAAAAGGGCCGAAATAGCCAATAAGAACAAAGCCGGGCTTTTTATCTCCATCCACGCCAACTATGTAGGAAGCAAATCGGTTGAAGGTACAGAGACCTTCGTTTTGGGAGAGCACCGTAGTAAAGACAACCTTGAGGTTGCGAAGAAGGAGAATTCCGTTATTCTTCTAGAAGACAACTATTCGACTAAATATGAAGGCTTCGACCCGAATGTCCCTGAATCGTATATCATGTTTTCCAATGTACAGGATGCCTACCTCGAACAAAGCCTTGATTTTGCAGCAGCAGTACAGGGGCAGTTTAAAGAAAGGGCAAAAAGAATTGACAGGGGCGTAAAACAGGCTGGTTTTTTAGTACTTAGGGAAACAACAATGCCAAGTGTGCTGATCGAAGTAGGCTTTATCAGCCATGCTGCCGAACGGAGTTTCCTCATAAGCAAATCGGGGCAGTCATATATAGCCTCTGCAATTTACAGGTCGTTCCGGGAATACAAAGATAAAATTGAAGCAAAAAGTAATTTTATACTGAATGTGGGAGATAATGGCACTACAGGAGGGGCAGTAATTAAGCAACCCGGATTGGAAGCCCCTGCAGCAACACAGGGAGTAAATATCGAAAATGGTATTTGGTTTACAATACAGTTGGCAGCCACCCGGAAATTAATCAAGGTTACTGCAGAAAACTTCCGGGGCGAAAAAAATATATACTGGAAACATATTGGGGGTATATACAAATATTATTCAGGGAAATTTGACCGCTATGAAAAGGCCATACCTGAAAATGCACGCATAAAATCGAAATTCCCTGATGCATTTATCGTTGCTTTTAATAAAGACAAGCCAATTCCGTTAAAAAAGGCTTTACGTAAAAACAATCAAACGAATAATTAAATAACTTTGATAAAATAATAAATCAGGGACAATGAAGCTATCAAAATATGTCAAATTGGGGATATTAATGGTCTTTACCATTCTAATATTTATCTGGGGGTTAAGTTACCTTAAGGGGAACGATATTTTTAAACAGTACTCCTATTACTATGTAATTTATAATAGGGTTGACGGTTTGGTTGAATCCAGCCCGGTAAATATTAACGGGTTTAAAGTCGGGCAGGTAAAAGAGATAAAATTTACTGACGACAACAGCGGTCGGCTAATCGTAACGATAATGATTGACGGGTCATTGTCCATACCTGTTAATTCGGTGGCACAAATTGTAAGCAGCGACATTATGGGGACAAAATCAGTTAAACTGATTTACCAGCCGGGTGGCGAGATGTATCAACCAAATGATACTATCCCCGGGGCAGTTGAAAAAGACATCAAGGAGCAGGTAAGTATGCAGGTTTTACCACTAAAAACCAAAGCAGAAGAGCTATTGGCAACAATTGACTCTGCCATAACAATCCTGACAGTTATTTTTAATGAAGATGCACGGGAAAACCTTTCGGAAAGTTTCAAAAATATTAACAATACCTTTTCAAATATTGAGAGAATATCACATGACCTGAAGATCCTGGTTGCTGAAGAAAAAGGTAATATAAGCAACATCATAGGTAACCTGGATACCATCAGCGAAAGTTTCAAGAACAACTCCGGAGAGTTTGACAATGTAATAAAAAACCTTTCTGCTATTAGCGATTCTTTTGCACTAATTTCATTTTCGCCAATTATTAATTCGATAACAGATGCGGCCAGCCAGATTGAAGGAATTTTAGAAAAACTAAATTCAGAAGATGGGTCTGCCGGCAAATTGATCAACAATAAAGAGCTGTATGAGAACCTTGTTGAGCTAACCGGCGGACTCGACCGGTTAATGCAGGATATAAGGATGAACCCAAAACGTTACCTTCATTTTTCAGCATTCGACCTTGGCAAAGAGGTTTATATTGCATCATCATGGAATAAAAACAAAGATGATAAAATTATTTTCCGTATCAATTTAATCTCCACCCCAAACAGGATACCTTTAAATTCAACGATATTTGATAATTTTGATAATGTCGAAGAATTTTCGGCAAGCGGGGCATACAGTTATTTATTCGGTTCTACAAATAATTATGATAAGATTGTGGAATTACAAAAAAAAGCAATCGACAAATTCCCCGATGCAACTATCATCGCATTTAGGAAAGGGAAGGTAATAAAACTGGAAAGGGCACTTAAAATACTCAATAAATAATCATTAAACGAGTATAGCCCCGGCTATCCAACAGTGTATGCCCACCTGTACCTAACAGTTAGCATACAAGAGATCAAACCTTTAAAGCTAACAATCTGGTTTACAGGCGATTAAAAAAATATCTTTTTTTAGTTTTTTAAACAGCTGAAAAAGAAACCGATACCTTAAAAACGAGAAAGTCAAGGCCTAATTGATTTTTTTTTACTATTTTTTTTCACAAACTTTGTTGTAGGGAAACCGAAAGGGAAAATAAGTTTGTCGAACCTATATAATCTGACTTTCCAATATGAATAAAAAACATGGAGTTGCATGGGAAAAATGTCTGTCGATAATCAAAGATAATATACCCACAAGTAGCTTTAAAACTTGGTTTGAACCGATAGTACCAGTAAAACTGGAAAATAAAGTACTGACAATTCAAGTACCAAGTGCATTTTTTTACGAATATCTTGAAGAACAATTTATTGATATTCTCAGGAAAACATTACGTAACGTACTTGGGGCAGAAGCCAAGCTAGAATATAATGTTGTGATGGGGAATAATTCCGATTCGGCGCCTTTTACCGTTAAATACCCAACGAATAACAATAGCAAAATACAGAACAGGCCTTTGTCGTTACCTTTAAGGTCGGACGAGAAAACTTCGATAAAAAACCCATTTATCATACCTGGGATTCAAAAATTACATATCGAACCTCAGCTAAAATCAGACAATACTTTTGAGAATTTTATCGAAGGGGAATGCAACAGGTTAGCCCGAAGTGCCGGTTATGCTGTTGCGCAAAACCCTGGAGGTACGGCTTTTAACCCATTAATGATCTATGGGAATTCGGGATTAGGGAAAACACACCTGGCACAGGCTATCGGTATCGAATCAAAGGAGAAATTCCCCGACATGGTAGTTTTATATGTGAATGCCAACAAATTCCAGACACAATTTACCGAAGCAACAAGGAATAACAACCGGAATGACTTCCTCCACTTTTACCAAATGATAGACATCCTGATTTTAGACGATGTCCATGAATTTGCAGGCAAAGAAAAAACACAAGAAACATTTTTCCATATCTTCAACCATTTACACCAGTCAGGCAAACAACTGATTTTAACTTCCGACAAACCGCCTATCGAGTTGAAGGGTATGGAGCAAAGGCTGCTTTCACGTTTCAAATGGGGATTAACAGCCGACCTTGTAACCCCCGATTTTAAAACAAGGATAGAAATTTTAAAACGGAAAGTATACAAAGACGGTATCCAGCTACCCGATGAGGTTATGGAATATATCGCATCCCATATAACCAACAATGTCAGGGAACTGGAGGGTGCACTGGTTTCGTTGCTTGCCCAGTCGATGCTCAATAAAAAAGAGATCACACTTGACTTGGCTAGTAAATTAATAAACAAGCTTGTCAAGAACTCTAAGCGGGAGCTTTCAATTGAGTATATATCAAAAGTTGTTTGCGACTACTTCAATATGCCCGTAGAATCGCTTCAGGCGAAAACCAGGAAAAGGGAAATTGTACAGGCCCGGCAAATTGCCATGTATTTTTCCAAAAGCCTTACAAAATATTCACTGGCAAGCATTGGGGCACAAATAGGCAATAAAGACCATGCAACTGTTTTACACGCATGCAAAACAGTAACCAACCTGAAAGAGACAGACAAAGGCTTCAGGCAGTTTGTTGAAGATATTGAAAAGAAATTGAAAATGTGATAGATAAGGATGCAACTGGTTGCAAATTTCATACATCAAGCGGGCTTCGCACATTAAACTTGTTTCTGTTGAGGACATGGGTATGTACCATGGTGGTACGCACGTCTCTGCAAGCTTGTTAAGTGGGATGGTACTTTGCCCCTCGGTTTCCTGATGACTTGGCGAACCGCCGTATACGAGGCCCGTACAGCCTGTCTCGTGGACAGGATTCTCCTAAACGCTCAATACCATCCCGAGGACTCGGGATCAGATTTGGCACTGCGTACCATCCGAACGCTTAGTTATTATGGGCTGGCTTTTCTGTTGTTCTGTTTTTACAAACTATTTGTTTACTTACTCATTCTCTTCATAGTAATACGAATAGTCAATCCCTTTCATAAACATTTCCCGGTCGTTGATTTTGTTAGTTAAAGCATTTTTCAACAAGCTTTTTAGAACGTTGCTGTTTGTTGGACTTTGCATCATTGCGTTCATATAATCTCTTTTGCTTATTTTACTCCAATCAACACATTTTCCCAAGCGTTTTTTTAATATCAAATCCAACCATATTCGGGTGCTTCTACCGTTGCCTTCCATAAACGGGTGTGCAATGTTCATTTCTACATATTTCTTTACGATTTCATCAAATGTGGTTTCGGGCATTGCTTCTATTTGTTTTAATGTTTCTCCCAAAAAGCGTGATACAGCAAATTGAAAACCGCCTTTTGAAATGTTTTTTTGTCTAATTTGCCCTACAAAATCATACAAGCCACCAAACAAATAAGCGTGAATTTGTTGTAACCCTTTAGTTGTGCCAATTTCAATGCTATTGATAAATGAACTTTCAAACAAGGCATACGCTTTTGTTTTACTTTTCCCGTCTATGCTTTCTTCACTATAAGTAAACCATTCAATAAACCGGTTTGCTTTTTTGCTAGGAAACTCTTTACCCAATGCAATAATTCCATTGTAATCCAACATGTCGGCTAAACGCTTTTTGCCATCAGGTGCAATAATTTTCAACTGGGTAGTAGCACTAACCACTTTGCTGTTTTCTTTCTTTAACTTGGCTTTAAGGTATTTCCAATAGTTACGAGTTTTAGTATAATCATTTTGGTCGGTAAGTACAGCAACAATATCCAACACAGAGAACCACCACTTGGAGTTTTTTTCATCCCAAATAGCACGTACTTCTCGGTCGTCAAAAAATCGTATGGAAATTTTTTCCTTACTCATATTTTTATTGTTCCTTTGCGAATTTACAAATAAATACCAATGAAAAGTGGTGTTTGAAGCCTAAATTTTAGTTTCTTAACTTGTGTTTTAGTAAGACGGTTTTTCTTTTTATTTCCTAATTTCTGTTGTGGTTTTTGCAAGCTGTCGCAACAACGGTGAGTATATAAAAAGTA
>JAADGO010000160.1 GCA_013152355.1 Chlorobiota bacterium | reverse complement strand
GATGCATATATGTCACGAGGATTAGCATATCATAAATCCGGTGATTTTAGTAAAGCTTTAAATGATCTTTCTCATAGTATCGAGAAGGGAGATTCTATAAATATAGAGGCGTATTATAACAGAGGCGTAGTTTTCCAGGACATGAAAAACTATATTGAAGCTGTTAAGGATTATGAAACATGTTTGGAGCTGAATGGTGAATATAGTAATGCTTATTATAATTTGGGGATTATTTTTTTAGAACAGGGAAAAGCGGAAAAGGCTATTTGTATGTTTGATAAGAGCCTGTCTTCTAATCCTAAAGATGTGCTGTCTTATACGAATCGAGGGTATGCTAAATATAAGCTAAAACGTTATAAAGATGCAATTAAGGATTTTGAGTATTCGTTAAAACTTGACAGCTCAAATTATTATTCTTTAAAATGGATTGGTTTCTGTTATTTGCAACTTAATGAACCTTCTATTAGTAATGAATATCTCAAAAGAGCAAAAAAGCATGGGGTAGATATTGAAGATAAGGATAATGAAGTTTTTATTAAAGATTAAAATCTTGGAAATATAAAATCTAAAATACCTACCAGGAAATATTTTAAAGCACAAGGTTTAGAACAAAATTTTGATTGTTTTAAAGGAGAGAGTGTCTTTTTACAATAGAGGCACTCTTTTTTTATATTCGCTTTATCTTTGTTTTGCATTCAATAGTAAAATTATGCCCCATACGCCTGCTTCGCTTTATAATCCCTAAGGAATGCATCCATCAGGGCGAATAGGTGTTTTTTGTTTTCGTTGTCAAGCTGCTGTATCTACTGTGTTTTTTTATAATGCCTTTGTCCAGTAGAAGGTCAGTGCTGCCCACCAGGTAATCCAATGATACGTTTAGTTCTTGTGCAATCTGGGTTGCCATCTCTATCGAAGGTTTTACCTCGTTGCGTTCGTACCTCCCGATCACTGCGCCATGCACACTCACCAATTTAGCCAGTGCATCCTGGGAAATTTTCCCTTCCTTCCTGACTTCGGCCAACCGTTTTTCAAAAATTATCGACTTCATAAATATAGTAAAAACAACAGGTTTAATACGTTATCAACAAAAATATTTTACATATATAAATCTAGGAAATAAAGTAGCGTTTAAACATCTCCACAGTTTCAAAAACACTACGGTTTGCACCCGGACAGGCACAACATGCTAAAATGCCCGTTCCACCAAGATGACAAACCCAGCCTAGATATGTAGTTTAGCAGCAAGTTCCTGCTGGCACATGCCCGCAACTTTACGTAAAGCTTTTATTCCCCCCTCATTTGTAATGAGGCAGTAAGGTATTGGTTGTTTTTAACGGATACTGCAAAAGCAAGATTGCAATAAACAGAAATGGTTACCGCTTAAGCACTTCGCGTTTCAGAAACCATACGCTTAACTGAGTACCTGCTTAATACTTGTAAAAGTAGTGGCTTTGTAAAAAGCTAGTCAGGGCTTCACTCCAAGTGAAACCCTGACTCTCTGTGGATTGGGGCTTTTAATTTTAGTAAAAAGGTAATTTAAAATGTATCTTTACTTCCGAAGGCAGGATAGTGCCTTTTGATAATAGTGGCAACGTTCTTTACAAGTATGGAATACCCCTTTGGCATGGTAATGGGCCAGCAAAACCACTTTGCCGCCGAAAGCGAGTTGGCAAACAACTACCTTTACAACGGCAAAGAAATGCAAAACGATGAACTGGCAAACATAAAACTCGGCTGGTACGATTATGGGGCACGGTTTTATGATGCCGCGATTGGGCGTTGGCATGTGATAGATGCTTTTGCTGAGTCGGCTTATTCATGGACGCCATATAGATATGCTTTTAATAATCCAATAAGTTATATTGACCCTGATGGAAACTTTGAAGTTGATAAACAAACTGAGAAAAATAATCCCGAATTAGTGAAGTATCTTAAAAATCTAGTTAACGAATGGAACAATCAAAGTCAAGATTTTAAGGATGCTTTTATGCAGACAAGTGGATTGAGTGGAAAAGAAGTTGTAAGTATGTTAACTTATGGCAGTGGACCTAAATTAGAAGTTGCTGAATTGGATAAAGATACTAATGGTGATGGAACCATTGATAAACGTACAAATGGAACAACTTCTGCAGCAAAAGACCCAAGTACTGGCAAATTAAAAAATGCAAATAATGGGAAAGGGTTAATTAGGCTAGATAACGATGTAGTTGGAATGTATGAAAATGCTACTACAGATGGCGGTAGACAAGTTGGTAAAACAATGGTTGAGTCAACTTTATTTCATGAAGGGACACATTATGGTAATTTAAAAACTAGTGGTACTGCACATGGAACTTATAAAGAATCTGGAAAAGCTTTTGAGAAAAAAGTATATGGGCGTGATATTTCACGAGGTAATGTAAAAAAATACTGGCAATCTCAACAGCTAAAACCTTTGACACCACTACCAGCAATGGTAAAATAGATATTAGCATTATGAAGATAATAAAAGTCATATTGTTGTTATTAATTGTTAGTTTATCAGAATCTAATGCGCAATCAGGTATAAATTTGTGTATAGAAAGGATACATACAACTACAGATAGTTTATTTGTTCAATTTTCATTAACCAATACAGGTAAGCAGTTAGTTAGGCTTTATAAGCCAGAACGCCACGATATTTGTTATGGTATAGTTAGGCTAATTGTAAAAGATATTGATAATAACGAATATCAATTAATGCCTTGTAGTGAAATAATAGACATAGATGCTATAGTATTAAATTGTAAGAATAGTCTGTATTTGTCAGAAGGTGAAAAGTTTATAAAAACGTTTGATTTTTCATTAAAAGATGCAACTCCATTTATGCCTAAAGAAGTTGATTTGAATTTACTAATGGAAATAAATTTGAAAGATGTATTTTTTGACGGAAAAACAGATGATTTAGTTAAGTGTAACTTTACGTCAATAAAAGATTTTAAGTTTAAACTATAAATGAAAAAGCCCCAGTTTGGGGCTTTTTTTATATCAAATTAATTTTAGAAGCTTTAATAAAATGGTCGAGTGTAAGGAGAATAGAACTTCGTTCTTTCTCAGGTAGTTTGGCAATATCCTGTAATCGTTGGAGCATCTTTTTATCCTTAAACAAATCAGATTGCTCATCTTCTCCCAATAAATAACCTACCGTAGTATCCAGAATCAAAGCCAGTTTTTAGCAGCTTCAATACTAGTAGCGCGCATTTGTAATGCGTGCTTTATTACAAAGTATTGTTTTAATAATCTTCAAATTGCTAGTCAGGGCTTCACTCCAAGTGAAACCCTGACTCTCTGTGGATTGGGGCTTTTAGTTTTAGCAAAAAGGTAATTTAATAACTATCTTTACTTCTGAAGGCAGGATAGTGCCTTTTGATAACAATACTTTGCAGGGCATAAATATGTAAGTTCAACAGAACGCTACCAAATGAATAATCTGGAGAACCCGTAAAAAAAAATTAGAAAAATATCACCCATTGCAATAAATAAACAATAAAAAAGTTACCCTATTTGGTAACTTTTGCTAACTTTGTATTGTATGAGAATAATAAAGGAAAAAACTCTTACAGATTATTGTAAATCGAGCAAATATAAACAGGCAGCAGAATCTTTAACAGCCTGGGTTTATGAAGTAAAGTACTCAACCTGGGATAATATAAATGAACTGAAAGCAAAATACGGGAATGCCAGTATAATTAGTTCAAAAAGGGTAGTGTTTAATATTAAAGGCAATGATTATAGGTTAATAGTTGATATTGAATACAAACTCAATATTGTTTTTATAGTGTGGTTTGGCACACATAAAGAGTATGATAAAATAGATGCAAAAACAGTAAGTTATGAGAACTAAAATATTAAAAACAGAACAAGAATATAATGAGGCTTGCGAAAGGGCCTACTACCTAATCAACAGCTCAAAAAATGCAATAGAACCAGATAGCCCTGAAGGAGAAGAAATGGAACTATTATCTTTACTTATTGAAAAATATGAACAGGAACATCATAAAATGGAAGCCCCTGACCCAATAGTAGCAATTAAATTTAGGATGGAGCAAATGAACCTAAAACAAGCTGATGTAGCATTGTTATTTGGAGGAAAAACAAGGGTGTCAGAAGTGTTAAATGGTAAAAGGACATTGACCCTTAAGATGATAACTTTATTAAACAGGTACTTAGGAATACCGCTGGAATCATTAATAAGTGGGAATAAAGAAATCAAACTAGAAACTGAAAAGAGAGAGAAGTTGTTGCATATATCTTCAATCAGAGAATACCTAAACAGTGGAAGGGCAGCAATTATTTAATACCCACTGCCAGCACTTCTCGGCCTCCTGTATAGTATTAATTATTCTCAATACGGTTTGCCGTCCTTCTTCTTCCAATTATGGAATAAATTTAAATTGCCCCATCTCCGTTTTATCTTCCAAGGAAACCTCTTTGGGCAGCCCCCTGCTTAGTAGGGCTAGTCAGGGCATCACTCCGAGAGAAACCCTGACTCTCTGCGATTGGGGCCTTTAACTTTAGCAAAAGGGTAACTTAATAGCTATCTTTACTTCTGAAGGCAGGATAGTGCCTTTTGATAACAATAAATAAAGCAAATGGCAGAAGAAAAAAACGGACACATAATGCTGCCCGATGAAGTAATCACCAACAAAATATATCTGATCAGGGGTGAGAAGGTTATGCTTGACAGGGACTTGGCAGAACTTTTTAATGTTAAACCCATCCGTTTGCGGGAACAGGTAAAAAGAAATATAGAAAAGTTTCCTGTACATTTTATGTTCCGGTTAACAAATGAAGAAGTTGAAATCATGGTATCGCAAAATGCGATACCTTCCAGACAACATCTTGGTGGTTCTTTGCCTTACGTTTTCACAGAACATGGAGTATTGCAATTGGCAAACGTTTTAAAAAGTGGCAGGGCAACACAGGTTAGCATTAAAATAATAGAAGTTTTTGTTAAAATGCGAGAAATGCTTACCGATACGCTAATGTTAAAACTGGATATTGAAACAATAAAAAAGAAGCTTAAGAACCAGGATAAAAATATAGAACTGATATTTAGTTATTGAATTAATGGAGAAAGAGGAAACCCCTCCGCCAAGAAAACAAATAGGTTACAAGCTTCCAAAGAAAGGTAAATAATCAGCCCACGCTGCCGCAAAATTGCATCGTGTGATTTGTATACTAACATGCAACCTTACAATCAATAATAAAATGCAAGCCAAGGCTAGTCAGGGCTTCACTCCAAGTGAAACCCTGACTCTCTCTGTGATTGGGTAATTTAATAACTATCTTTATTTCTGAAGGCAGGATAATGCCTTTTGATAACATAAATAAATCAAATACCCAAAACTTGACATTGAAGAAATCAAAAAGAAAGACGAAGGTTGATTAAATTATCCTGAGCTTATCGAAGCCCAAACGTTTAGAAAACCTACCTTGATTTCCAATTATTAAACATGCCCTCCATCTCTAAAACTTTCCCGGGGTATTGCCCGGCCAGGTTCTTTGTTTCAGTCGGGTCGCTTTCAAGGTTATAAAGCTCCCAGGGATTATCAAACCCATCTTTCACAATCTTCCAGGAGTCAAAATAAACAGCCCTCCCATGCCGCCACTCCCAGAAGATCGGTTTCTCACGATTTAGTTTTTGCCCTTTAAACGCAAGTAACAGGCTTTGCCCCCGCATCGGGGTTATTTTTTTGTTATTATATTCCTTAGGGTATTCAGCACCGGCAATATCAACCAGAGTTGCCATGAAATCAATAAAATGCCCAGGGGATTTATTAATGGTATTTGCTTTTATCTTTTTAGGCCAATTAGCAATAAATGGCGTATTAATACCACCCTCAAAGCTATAATTCTTATAATACCTGAAAGGTGTATTGCCCACGTTTGCCCAACTCCTGCCAAGGGATGACCAACGGGTCATTGTCCCAATTTCACCGAAATCATCATCAATATCAACCATCTCAGCAGAAGCCCCATTGTCTGACACAAACATGATCAGTGTATTATCTTTTTTACCAATCTCTTCCAGTTTACTTAATACCCTGCCAATATTTTGGTCCAAACGGTCGATCATAGCTGCATAAACCTCCATTTTCCTGATTTCATCAGCCTTTTCCTCTTCATTTAATTCCTTCCAGTTATTATAATCCGGGGCAGAAAGTTGATAGGTTGAATCAATTAAGCCCATTTCAAGCTGTTTATTATACCGTTGAAGCCTGATTTTTTCATAGCCTCCATCATACATACCTTTGTATTTTGCAATATCTTCAGGCCATGCCATGAGTGGGTCATGTGGGGCTGTGTAGGCCAGATACAGAAAAAACGGCTTCTGCTCATTTTTATATTCATCCAGCCAGCTTAATGCATAATTGGTAAAATAGTCGGTGGTATAAAAATCTTTTTCTTCGGGCGTATATGGATTATACATAACACTGTCGATGCACCAGGCCCTGACCCGTTTATTACCTGGTTTGCCTTTACGTGCCGGAGCTCCTTCGCCGGGGCGTTGGTTGCCAGGATTGAAATAGTTACATGCTCCGTCTTTAAGGCCATAATACCTGTCAAAACCTCTGGTAACCGGATTCTCCAGCCCATGGTGTTTGCCCGACCAAAGTGTACGGTAACCGGCACTGCGGAGGACTTCCCCCAGCGTCACAGCATTCACAATCGGATTCATAAAAGTTGTATCGTAGCCACAATCCTGGGCATAAACCCCGGTTAATAAACAAGCCCTTGAAGGGAAACATTTTGATGTATTATGAAATAGTGTAAACCGCATCCCACCTTCCGCCAGCCCATCCAGGTTAGGGGTTTGTATTTCGCTGCCATAGCAACCAATGTCCGACCAGCCAAGGTCATCGGCAGAAATAAGGATGATATTTGGCTTGGTGGGATGGACTCCGTTTTTTTCCGAACAGGAAGTAATTGCCGACATATAGGTCAGGCACGTAACAACAAGGAATATAAAACGTTTCATAATGTTTAAATTTTATTATTTAAGAGAATCTAAACTTTACCCATACCACCGGACTCTATAATACAGTTCCTAAATACTATTTTGAATATTCTTTTTGTAAAAAAACAATGCCATTGATAATATTGAAATCCCAATCCCAACCAGGTAGGAAAACTCTTTCGAAAGAGAGAACCCTTCGGGGGCATAAAGTAAATAGGTAATGGTTACAGAAGTCATAAAAACAGCCGGAATCAGTGTCAGCCAGTAAAATCTTTTTTCCCGGGCCAGGTAAATGGTAATAGTCCA
>JAADGO010000014.1:11410-31395 GCA_013152355.1 Chlorobiota bacterium | reverse complement strand
CTGCCATTTTATCAATATTGGGGGTTTCAAAGCCTGTGGCGCCAAAACAACTTAAATCGCCATACCCCTGGTCATCGGCAAATATGATAACAATGTTGGGCTGTTTATCTTTTCCCTTGTCCTGGTTACAGGAAATTTGGGTGATTAGTAGGATAATTGTAATACTTACAAATAACCTTTTGCTTAAAATTTGAGTGACTCTATTCATTTTGTGTTAGATTTGATTTTTCTCGTCAAATTTATAAATAAAATCCATGCCGCAAATAAAATCTCAATTGAAATATGACTTTTGTCATCTGTGTAAATTATATGCATTTCTTAGAGACTGTTAGGACTTTATAGGAGGGGGGGGCAGTTTTTTTTAATTTGTTTTTAGGATAGTTACTGTTTTCCCTTCCAGGCGGTAATCAATATCCATAACTTTCGAAATATGGCCTAATAACTGGGTGAGCGACGGGTTCGAGAATCTGGCTCTTAATCTTTTCTGGCATAATGACTTATCTTTTACCACGATCTTGATGTCAAACCAGGGCTCAATTTCCTTAAAAACCTCGGAAAGGGGAACATTGTCAAAAAACAGGTTGTTATCTTTCCAGTCAATTATTGATTTGGGGTCGATTTTATCCACTTTTAATAATTGCCCTTGAGAGTTAACTGAAACATGCTGATTCTTAACCAGTGTAACAGACTCGTTATTTAAAGTAGAACTCACAAGTACTATCCCCGATATCACGGTTGTTTCAGTAATATTATCAAGGTTACGGTTGTTTACATTGAATGATGTTCCCAGGACTTTTATCTTCGAATTGGATGTGTTAACAATAAATGGTTTTTGTTGGTTTCTTACAACATTGAAAAATGCTTCACCTTCAAGGTTCACGCTTCTATTATTACTAGCAAAATATTCAGGGAAAGTGATACGGCTGCCGGAGTTTAGCCAAACTTCAGTCCCATCAGAAAACGAAAAGTGTAATTTCTTGCCTCTCGGGCAATCTTTCGTAATAATTACGGAAGGATGTTCTTTTGTCCAATATTTTTGTACTCCCCAATAAATTAATAAAATAAGAAGGATTGAGGCCGCAACCCCTAATAATTTAATAATTGGGAATGCAGCTTTAGTTTTTAATCGTGTGGGGTGGGTGCTTTTGCCCTTCTGGGCAATTTGTTTCTTTACATTTTTAAAAGCCTTGCCGGTTTCTTCTTCTGAGTGTTGAATAGGCTTACTATATATAATTGTTTTCAATTCGGTGTACAATTCAGCATTCGATGTATCAGAAGCCAGCCATTGTTCTAATTCGGACAGTTCTTTCTCACTGGCAGTTCCTTTTAACTGTGCTACAATCAATGAAGTAATATGTTCATTTAAGCCCAACATCTAATCTTTGTTATAGAAGTTGTTTAAAATTAAACAACTTCTTATATATGACGATAAAAATAACTCAACACCTGACATTATTATAAAAAAAACAGTAATATTTTCACACCTCTGTTTTTCATATAGATACGCAGTTTCTTAACAGCCCGGTACATTTGTGTTTTTACTGTTTTTAAACTTATTCCCAGTTTATCCGCAATTTCCTGGTAACTGTATTGGTTATCGCGGCTCATTAAAAATATTTTTTTACACTGCTTTGGTAATTCTTCGATCCCTTTATTTATATTTTCAGATAATTGTTGAAATTGCATTTCTTCTTCGGGTGAATAATTATGTGTTTGTATATCCAGGTCGTATTGTACAAAGTTTCTTTTGTTATTACCATACTTACGAAAAAGGTCGATCGATTGATTTTTCACACTTGTATATAAATAAGCCTCAAATGATTTGTTTATTGCTATTTCACCCCTTTTCAGCCACAGTTTGACAAAGGTTTCTGACACAGCCTCTTCTGCCAGGCTTTGATCGCCCAAAAACCTAAATGAAAAATTACAAAGGCTGTTATAATATATATGAAACAGAGTCTCAAATGCTTTTTGGTCGTCATTTTCTATGATCCGCCTAAATAATAAATCAATATCAGGTGTAAAATTCGCCAATTATGCTATTTTAGATGCAAAAGTAAAAAAACAAAATATTTATAAACAACTTCAAAGAGAATTAACTTTAGGGATTCCCCTTATTTAGCATTGAAGATTTGAATAGGCAATTTACTAAAATATTAATCTGTTTTTTATGTTTTTACTTTTCTGCCCATAAACTTTTTGCTCAAAAGGAGAACCTAAAAACTTTTCGGTTGACGCTATTGTCTAAAGGCAAGCCTCTGTCGCAGGTAATTTCCGAGATAGAACAGAAGTCCCCTTTTTTGTTTGTATACAATACAGATGAGATTGACCAGGGGATCACAGTTCAAAGAAACTATTATTCACTTACCCTGGAAGCAATATTAGTCGATATATTCTCAGAGCATCTTGAGGTTGGGGAACTGCTGAAAATAAGGCAGGTAGGATACCACATTTTATTATATAAAGAAAAAGACAGGCAATATGCCAGGCGTAAAGAGTTGGGGGCAAGTATTTCGGGGAAAGTGTACGATGCCGAGTCGCTTGAGTCACTGCCAGGGGCTTCATTCATCCTTGAAGGCACCAATGCAGGGGTAAGTTCTGATTTGAAAGGTGAGTTTGCCATCCAAAAGGTCAAAGCAGGGCCTGCCCGGATAATTGTAAGTTATATTGGTTTTGAGAAAGTCGATACAGTTGTGAATCTTACGAAGGGTAAAAATCATTTTTATATCGGACTGAGGAAAGGGCTTAAGCTGGGTAGCATTACAGTTACAGGGAGTTCAGGAGGACAGTTGAAAGCATTGAACCAGCAGCTTACCTCCGATGGTATTCGTAATATCGTATCGTCCGATTTAATTGGCCGTTTCCCCGATATGAATGTAGCTGAGGCATTGCAAAGGGTTTCAGGGGTTAATATTAGCCGCGACCGGGGCGAAGGGTCTACTGTCCAGCTGCGTGGCACACCCTCTAACTATGTTGTGGTAACAATCAACGGAGAACCTATTCCTAGTTCACAGGGGAATGGGGAGAGGTTCGAACAACTCGACATACTCCCTGTAAGCCAGATTTCCTCAATGGAAGTTATAAAGTCGGTTACCCCGGAAATGAGTGGGAATGCTATTGCCGGGATTATCAACCTTGTCCCAATGCTTGCCCGTTACCCATCGCCTGTTTTTAAAGCCGATATTGGTGCCGGCTATGCCAGCTTATCCACAAGAATGCCTTCGTTAGTGAATTTTTCGTATAGCCAGCGGTACTTTGTTGATAATACCTTTAAAGATGGCCGAATGGGATTGGTGGCCGGAGCCAGTTTTTATAATACTTCAAATACCCGCGATGGGATTGAAATATATAGCTGGAAATATATCGAAACAGGAGCGGCAGATAATCCTTATAAAGCATGGGTAATAGGAGACAACGACCTGAAATATGTTGACCTGGCTGCCAACCGGTTACGTAGCGGCTTGTTCGCTACAATCGATTATAAACTCAGCCCCGGGTCGCAGCTTTTCCTGAATATTATGTACAGCCAAAGGCATGACGATGACATCAGGAACAGGACTCGTTTCCGATTTAGCCGTGGGACATTTATTGCACCTGATACAATTAGAAAAGGAAGGCTGAGGAGGGATATTAATATCAGGAATACGCAAAAAGAGATTTTTACAGTAAGCATAAGCGGGAAATCACAATTAAATGATTTTGGACTGAACTACCAATTGTTTTATTCTGGTTCATGGATGGAAGAGCATTCGGACATCTCGGTCTTTGAGCGCCGGAATATTGAATTGGCTATCCATAACCTATACGGCGATTATCCTTATATAACTGCAATCGGGCTTGGCCGTGATATACATGACCCCACTTTGCTTACCGACTATAAATATTATTACAACAACAATGTTTTTGTTAATGGAGGGAATTTTTCGGGCAAGGTAGACCTTTCTCAGGTTTATTATTTCAATACCGTCAGGGGGGTATTTAATGCAGGCTTAAGATATTCGCAACAGGTAAATTCAAGGAATGCAAATAATAATTCGTATAACATATTCCTGCCAAACGAAGAGGATTTGTTTATTTCTCTTATGAGAAAGCATGAACCTAAAAATTTCCTTAACGGGAAGGTGCGGTTTGGCCCTTCGCTGGATAAAAATAAAATCAGGCAATTCGTGAAAAACAACCTTCGTAATTTTGACAAGAATATTGAGAACTCGCAATTTAATGACGAGTCGTATTTCTACTATGCCAAGGAGAGTGTCCTTTCAGGCTACTTAATGGGTAAAATAAAAATCAGCAACTATTTATTGCTGGGGGGTGTGAGGATGGAGCAGACTAATGCAACCTACCAGGCACAGGTAACAGAATATGGGAAAACCCCTTCGTTGAGGGAAGAGCAGGAAAGATACCTGTTTTTTTTGCCCAACCTGCAATTAAAAATAAATTTTACCGAAAGAGAAGTGTTGCGCCTTGCCTATACAACAGGGTATGTACGTCCTAATTATACAGAAGTAGTGCCTGCTGTTTATGCCGAATCAGGACATAATATTATTCACCTGGGTAATCCTTCGCTTAACCCTTCTTATACAAACTCATTTGATATAATGTTTGAAAAATTTTTCCTGAAGCCAGGACTCTTCTCATTTGGCTTTTTTTATAAGTCGATTGCTGATTTTCATTACCAGGTAATGCTACCTTACAATGAATCGTTGCTTCCTACGTATTTATCAGGGCGTTTTGACGAGGAGTGGAGTATCTTAAGATCGTTAAATGGAGAAAAGGCCTCGGTATGGGGGATTGAAACAAATTACCAGTCGAACTTTAACACCCTCCCCGGATGGTGGAAAAACTTCGGTGTTTATTTTAATTATACTTACACTGCTTCGAAGGCAGAAACTGCCAACGGGGCTTCAATGGAGCTTCCCGGGCAGGCTCCCCATACCATGAATATGGCTTTAACTTATAAGAAAAAGAGATTGGAAGGCAGGGTTTCATTGAACTACAACGGAAAATTTATTTATCGGGCCGGAATCGACAGTAATTCAGATATTTACCAGGACCAACGCTGGCAGCTTGACCTAAACAGCACATACCGGATAAACAAAAATATAACCCTGTTTGCTGAATTTATCAATATTACCAACAGCAAGCAGGTATTGTTCTGGGGCAACCGTAGCCGCATTTACCAACTTGACACCTTTGGGTGGTGGAGCAGGGCAGGTTTAAGTTTTAGGTTTTAATTGCTGCATGGTTTATAGGCATTCCGAAAATCGCCCGTACGTCATTACAGTCTCTTATTCGCCTGGCATGCATCAATACCAAAATATTATTTGATAATGATAGTTTTTGAATTATAAATACCCCCTGCTTTTATTTTTAAAATGTAAATGCCGGGGATCAGGTTTGATACATTATGGTTTATGGTATGTGCCCCGGCAGTAAAATAGCTCTCTACAACAGTACTAATCTTTTGCCCCATCATATTATACAACCCTATTTCAATATTTTTGCCGGATTCCAGTTTGAACCCAAAATTTACGTCTCCGTTAGCCGGGTTCGGGTATGATTTGAAGGATAATTCATCTCCCGATTCATTAAATAAGCCTTTCGCCCCGGAAATAATATCCATGTCGAACCATCTTAAATCGCCTAAAGGTTGCCCTGTATCCGAATATGAATAGGATTGGTATGAACCGGCATATTCAAAATCATAAGGTGCCCCTGTATTGTCCCATGGAGGGGTGTTTGCCGGATTACCCCAAAAAACAGAAACAATATACGTTGGCAAAACAGCCCCTTTGGTAAAGCTCACATTTTCATTTAACTGTGTGCCGGCAGTACCTTGTTCTTCGACAAAAGCCCTGGCTGTTACATCGAAAACAGGGGTGGCTGAGATTGAATCAGGGTAAAGGCCTGTGATTGCCGGGTCGGTGAAGAAATTATTATTATTTATTTTTACTGATTGGACAATCCCCTGGTCGGACAGGTCCTTTTTTATGGAATCTAACTCAACTAATTCATAATTTGAACCAGGGTACGCGCCATAAAACCCGGCATTTATTACCATATTATTAGTCAGCTCGGCCTCAATAACCTCACCAAAAGTAATCAAACGCTGCCCTATGTTGACAAAATGGTTATGGTTAATCTTACAGTAGTTAATAATCCCGCCGCCATCGCGTAATATACGGCTGGTAATGTTGTAAAAAGTACAATTCTCAATTACCAGTGTATCTATATCGTTTCCCCGGTCGTCAACGCCCCTGCCATTTGCCGGGTCCGAAGGCAATCCTATATTAGATATGGTTGAGTTTGTTAAGAATATGGAAATGTTATCATTATCAAGCCTGATTGCCGACTGGTTATCCATGTCCAGGGTGCAATCATCTACCTTAATGGTAATATTATCAGCAGAGCACCTTATAATCCGGAGGTTTACCCTCCCAAGTTCATCCTTGTTTGTCACAAACAATCCTTTAATCGACAAGTCCCCCCTGGGGCGGAAAGGCCTCTCCGATTCTCCTCCGGAAGCAACAGCAGGTATAAGCCTGGGGCGGGCTCCATCGCCATCCTCTGCCCTGATATTTAAAGTGAAACCATCGTTCCGGATAGAACCGTTTAATAAATAGGTGGCCCCCCGCTTTAGTTCGAAAATTGTATTTGAGACAACTTCAACACCTTTTGCAGCTTCTGCTTCAATAGCATTATTCAAGGTTGCAAAGCCAGGCGCAACTTTAACAATATTTTGTGCCTGAATAGTTCCATAGCACAATATTATAAAAATGAAAAAATAAGGTTTAAGTATAAAGTTTTTCATAATAATGGTTTAAACAAAGTTTAACAGTTTTCATAATCGTTCGGCTAAGCAAATTTTAAAATTTATACTTAAGCCCAAAATCAGCAGTCATGCCAAAGTATTCTTCGGCAGTCGGGTATTTTTTGTTCCCAAGATACGACCGGTCGGCACTATTTGTCAGGTTATTTAGGTTAAGGTAAACACTCCATCCTTTTTTGAATTTTTGTTGAATAACAAAGTCGACTCTGAAAAGCCGGTCGGTGTATCCGTCTAACTCTCTGCGGGTACCTACCACAGCAAGGCTTTCTCCCTGGTAAAGCATTGATAGGCGAGCCGAGAATTTCTTCCGCTCATAGCCGATTGACAGGTTCGCCAGTTTTTCAGCCTGCCCTGGCATTGGCCCGGTCCTTACAGTATCAATTATATAAGCAAACCCTGTTTGAGGGTCACGTCCGATGTCAAAAAGAGGGTAATATGTTTTTGACCTCATCACTGAAAAATTTGCGCCTATAAGAATGCCGTTCCAGGGAGATGGGAGGAAACGGAGGTTTGTTTGTATATCCACCTCAATACCTTTAACCGTGCTAATATCCTGGGCATTTACAGGTTGTATAATTGAGAATCCAAAATATTTGCCCTGGCTTGTAATCCTACTCCTTCGTATATAGTCAATGTTGCCAAGCTCTTTGTAAAAACCGCCAATTGTAAACAACCCTACTTTATTATAAAAAGATAAAAAAATGTCATAGTTCCATGCCGAGGTGTGTTTTAGGTCAGGGTTACCTCGTTCGATAGTACTTTCAGAGTTGCGTATCCTTTCCCACGGCACCAGGTTGAAATAGTTGGGGCGCGATAAGGTTTTTGTGGCAGCCAGGCGCACATCGAACCATTTGGTTGGTTTGTAACGTATATGGTACATCGGAAGGAATACACTATAACTACGCTGCCCAGAGGTGTCTTTTGCCTCTACAATACCTGATCCGTAATCACCAAAGTTTACCGGTGTCCCGATAGTACTTTTATAGTCATTCCCGGTTCTTTCGAACCTGACACCCGGAATGAATGTTAGTTTTTCACCTATGTTTAGTTCAGACATAATGTAACTGGCTACGATCCTCTCTCTTGCCGTATAATCTTCAAGGTCGTAGGTCGCATCAGTTACATATTTAGATTCAAATTCTTTCCCAAATTCATTAATCTGGCGAATATCCAGGCCCGGGCCAAATTCATATTGCCCGTCAAGGAAATCCCCGGCATCAAAATCCCCAATAAAATTCGACATCTGTATCTGGTTGTTACGGGTCAAAGTCCAGCGGCCAGGCTGAGAAGCTGCAATTTTATTTATTGTCCCAAAAAGGGTGACCCTCCTGTTAAAATCCCTGCCTCTTTTATTCCCTCTGTATTTCCCACCTGTTTTTATATACCCCGAAACCTGATCGCTAAATTTAAATGGGAATTTCAGGTCTACCTGGGATGTGTAATTGTTGTCATTTATTAATTCATTGTCAAGGTAGGCTTCCAGGAAAAAGGTTTCATCTATAATATTTTTTGCTCCCTGTGGAATAAGGAGAGGCCCCTGGTCTTCAATCAAATCACTTTTATATGCACCAAGCTCACGGAATCGTGAACGATGTGAATATGGCATATCCCTGGTTGATTTTGAATAGGACAAACGCCAGTCTATTTCTACAAAAGGCAATTTATGCCTTCCACTTAAAGAGTTGGCCAACAGGGTTGTGTTTATCCTTCGCGACCTGGATTCATATTCCTGATAGGCCGATTCGACCCGGTAACGACGCCTTCGCCGGTCTTCATGCCGTTCTGTACGGGCAACCATACTACTTAGGAGGATATATCCGTTTTTCAATTCATAATCAAGTGTGATATTTCCCCCATAACGGTATCTTTTTTCGATGCGGTCGGCAAGATTTAAGGTCCTCATATTGATAACAGCCCCATCAACGCCTTCTCTGCTAAATTCATAATCGCCATTCAATAAATCTGAACTTCTATCTGCCTTTTGGGTGTTTACACCAATAATAACCCCCAGCTTGTTGCCGAAAAAACGATTACTTGCCGAAACACTGGCTTTATATTGCCCGTAAGTTTTCTCATGCCCGTTGTAGCCTGTTTGCACCAAGCCTATGCCGTGCCAGTTTTTCCGAGCCTTCTTGACAACGAAATTTACCGAACCTCCAACGGCATCCCCATCTTTGTCGGGTGTAAGTGCTTTAATTACTTCAATTCCTTCCAGCATATCAGGGGAGATCATGCTTAGGTCGACCGAGCGGTCTTCTGCATCGGTTGAGGGGATGCGTTCGCCGTTCACCGTAATGGAATTAAACTTTGGGGATAACCCCCGCACGATTAGTTTTGTGCCTTCGCCGGCATCGCGTACAACAGATATGCCCGGTAAGCGGCCCAGCGATTCGGCTGCATTCTGGTCGGGTAACGACTGTATTTTATCTTTCGATACCACATTCATAATTGTATTGGCCGATAGTTGCCTGTTGATAGCGGCTGCTTGTCCGATTGCCTGAGCTGTTACAACTACCTCGTCTGTGATTATTGCATCCATGGTTAATAGGAAGTCTAGTTTCAGAACCTGCCCTTTGGTTAAGTTAACCTCCTTCTCTAATGGCTTATACCCGACATAAGATACCTGAATTATATATGTCCCTGGTTTAATGTTGCTTAAAAGGTATTTCCCCTCGAAATCAGACACAGTGCCCTTTTGAGTCCCCTTAATGGCTATATTGGCAAAACTCAGAGGCTCTTTGGTTTTTGCATCCGACAATAAACCCTTCACAACACAACCCTGCGCCTCTGCTATCAAATGTAAGCCAACCAGTAATATTAAAACCAGGAGTATTTGTCGTTTAAATTGTTTAACCATGAACGGGTATTATATTTTTTATGAGTTTTTTTATGAGTTGCAGGGATATAGCCAGATTTGCCAATAATTTGCAAATCCGGCTATATGAGTGTGTTAATGCCTCATTGAAAGTTTATTATATTATTGTTTTATAAACTTTATTTTGGCATAAGTACCATCATTCAAATAAATTTGAAGCAGGTAAATGCCTTCAGCATAACCTGATGTATTTATTTGAAGCAATGGGTTTTGATTTACCGCAGACTCGACCTTCCTACCTATTATATTTATTACCTCATAGCGTTTTATGTGCTGGGCCTGGCTAATATTTAAAGTATTCGTTACCGGATTTGGGTAAACCTTCATGCCAAGTTCATCAAGGAGTTTGACTCCTACTGCATAGGTAATAGTGATCTCATTTTCTCCTTTTACCGAAATATTATACTGTTGATCAACTGCGTATGCATAGTAAGTGCCTGCAATAAGGTTCTCCGTTAAAATTTGCACATCAGTGCCGGCTGCCCCTACAACAGCTTTAGCCCCTTTGTTTGCCAGTACGGCTGCGTCCAGTTCAGTAGAACGGGTTGCCGGTTCTCCAGACATAATTATATATACCCACCCCGTTTCATTACTTTGGGCAATTACAAACTGCCCGGACGAAACCGTTGCATTCTGAGCAGCAGCCTGGACAACAGGAGGAGTATTATCGAATTCTATAATCTCCAAACATGAAACAAATTCATCAGAAATAGAACCATAACCATCTACAATAATTAATTTATATAGGCCGGGAGTCAACTGTAGTGTAGCTACTTCTAATTGCTCCAGGCTGGTGTTGATTGGTGCTTTATTTGCTTTTAGTGCTGCTGCCAGGGCTTCTAAACTTGCTGCTGTGTATCCGGCAAGCGTATCCGGCACTATATAAACATTTCCGGTGGAGGCATTGGTTGAATACTGGACAGACACATCAGGCCCATTGGTTACCGTCAGTTCGTTATCGTATCTAATCCATGGTGTATAAATGTCTCCCCAGAATTCAAAATACGGGTTTGGGAAGACATTTTCGCCTGTGCCTTCAATATAAGAAGCATTATCGACAAATAAAGCGTTACCTTTTTTATCATACACCTTAAATTTCACATCGGCAGTTACCGCCCCCTCAGGGACAGTATCGTTAAAAACAATTGACTCCCAGTCTGTTGAAGTGGTACTATACTGGCTGCTACCTTCAATATCATTTCCGCAATTATCCCTGAAATATAAATAGCACCGGAGCTTACTATCCGATGTTGTGTCCATTACATCAATACTAAAAGTGTATTCTTCGCCTGGTGTAACATTAAAAGAACCCGACCTGAAAGCTGCTTTATATTTCGAAGTCTCAACCTTCAAAGAGGTTGTCCTTTCTTTTACAATTACCTTTTCGCGAGACATTGTAACCCCTTTTTCATAAATAGGCCAAAATTGAGGCAGGAAATCATAAGCAAATGTTATTTCGATACAATTCCTTGATTTTTCAGAGATATTTCCATCTCCATCTGCGGCATAACAAAAATACCGGCCCAGGCCGAGCCCGGTTGTTAATACCTCAATATCGGTATTGGCAGCTGTAATATCTGCCGATTGCCCATTCCCTGCCGTTACGGCTGCTTCCAGGCCGGCTTGTGTTGCCGCTGCTACTTCTTCTTTTACCAGGTATATTTTCCCGGTTGCTGCATTTGTCGAAGCAACTATATACGAACCATTTTTATCACTTGCTACTTGCTGGTCGCAGTTAATAGAGGGAGAGGTCAAATCTGCCCAGTTTTCAAAACCACTGTTAGCGAATTGATTGGCTCCCCCATTCTCCGTATAGGTGGCATTATCAATATACAATGGTATTGCATCATTGTCATATACTTTAAATTTCACGTCTGCTGCTACTGCCCCAACCGGAACGGTATCATTAATAGTAATTGTTTTCCAGTCAGCCGAATCAGAACTGTAAACACTTTTACTCCAAATATCATTGCCACATTCATCTCTGAAATAGAAATAAAGGCGGAGTTTAGCATCATTTGTATTGTCAAGTACATCAATCGAGAAATTGAATGCCGCGCCTGCGGTAACGTCAAACCTCCCGGAACGAAAGGCGGCTTTCTTTTTAATACTGGTAATTTTAGCTGAAGTGGCACCTCCGTTGAAGATTGTTGTATCGGGGGACATAGTAACCCCTTCTTCTACTATAGGCCAGTTATCAGCGTGCATCCCGTATTGAGCAAAGGAATTAACAGCCAGCAAAAAGATTGGAATCAGAAGTAGAATTTTTTTCATAAGTATGTTTTTTAGTAAGTATTAATAATTCATTATGGATGACGTAAAAACATACTTGTCGTCCTTACATTTATTTGTACTTTTTTTGAATAATGCCAATCTGTGATTCAACTGTTGATTTTAAACTTATGATAGGGAAGCCTCTGTAAATAGCTATTTCCCGAAGTGGAAGTCGTAATATTTAGCAAGGAACCGTAGCCCGAAAGAAGTCCCGATATCCCTGTTTACGAGCCATAGTTTACCTTTCCTGTGGCGCAGGCGGGAGTTTAAGAATGCCCCCCGCAGGTTTGGGTCAGGATGGTTCTCGGAAAAGCGGTTTCTGTAAACCCATTGTGCCGACTTTTCAATGTTTGGGAGGAATTCCCGCCCAACCCCGTGTTCAACCAGGCGTATCCAAATGATACCGGAAAAGGACGTTGCCGATCCGCAAATAGAATTTTTATTGGGGGCTTTCCCATTGATATAATTTTTGTAATAAATGGTCCCGTCTGATTCCTGGGCATTGGCATAAGTGCGGGCGCATTTCAGTGCTGCCTCCAGGTAGCGTTTATCATTGGTTAACTCATAACCGTCAATTAGCGATTCGGCATACCAAAGGTTAAACCGGGGGTGGAAACTCCCGTCTTTTTTAGAGTTTGGCATGAAATCCATCCATAACCCCTCTGGCCCCTGGAATCTCAGGAGGCTTTCGCAAAGATTGATAAATACTTTCTTATAAGTCTCACCTCCTGTAAATTTATACATATCGAGGAACAAAGACCCTTCGTTGTTTGGGCGTGATATATCATAGAGGCTAACATCTTTCTTGTCAGGCCAGAACGGGCTGCTTTCTTTCATAACTTCCCCTGTTTCGGGGTCGATATTATCATAGCAAAGCCCTTCTTCCTCCATGTACATGTTTTTTAGCATCCAGTTGCCCGCACGGGTAGCTACTTCTGCATATTTTTTGTTTTTTGTTGCCACGCTCAATTTGAATATTCCTGCCGTACCATCGGAGACTGTTGCGAAAACAATGGCATTGCCGGCATGGTCGCCATGTTTGGCAGCCAGCATGCCCTTTAGTTTTGGATGGGCTTTTATTTCAAGGCTGATCCACCAATCGCCTGATTTACGGGCAATATCCAGGTATGACTGATCCCCTGTAACTCTTGCCGATTCGATTAGGGCATAAATAATTTGCCCTGTGTGCCAGGGAATTTCATAATCATACCATTTCCCTTCGGTAAGGTTATAATCGCACCGCGATTTATACTCTTCGTCAAGGAGTATGGTTGATGCATACTTTGCCCCCGAGTTCAAAGCTTCAAGTACTTGTTCGGTACTTAAAGCAGCTTCCTGTGGAAAAGCACGTGGTATAAAAAGTGTAAAACATAAAAGAAGGTATAACCTTTTTTGTCCCATAGGTGTATTTTTTAGTTAAGCTTCCAGCTTTGTTAGTAATTTCAAAGATTATTTGCCTGTCAGCCATTGTTCATATTTTTTCTATTCTGTCAAGGCACTTTTATTTGCACCTTTCCCAAATAGGACTTCTTTTTCAAATGCCCCTTTGTTGTTATAAAGCCCGACAGCTCTTGAATTTACCCCGTCAATTTTGGCAAACGCCTCCACTGAAGAGTTAATCGCCCATTCAGAAACAGCTACATTTGAGCAGTTTATTAAACCGAGCATATATGCGGGTTTGCTATTGGGTCCAATAGTAATTTGGCGAAGCCTCAGGTTATCGACATCGTCACAAATCAGTACCGGCCTGGTATCGGTTTTTTCAAAATTCAGATGAACCTGGCACAGGTCAATATTTTTTGCATGGCGAATGTAAAATGCCGAAGCCGGCAAAATACCAAACATGGTGCTTTCAGGATAATGGGGGTCTAATTCAGGCACCGGTGCCGGATACTTTTTTACTTTAACACCTCCTTTAAATGAGATGCGAATATTGGAAAGGGATATATTCTCGATTGGATGCCCTGCTATCCCTGTAATCGAACAGGAAATAGAATCAGCTCCAGAGGCATATATATTACTTATTTGTACATTCCTAAAAGAGCCTACCGGGATTTCCCCCTGGTTGGTACGGTAAGGCCTGGCACGGTTGCCAAGGCGCATGTATAAGGGTACTTGCACCCCATCAATTATAATGTTGTTAATATTGATGCCATCCAGGTTTCCGCCATCTACTATTCCCAGGGTGATACCGCTTATTCCTTCCGGTGCTCCATAAATGGTTGTTTTTTGCTCAGACGGGCGGATAATACAATTGGAAATAACAATATTTTTGAAACCACCCGAAGATTCTGTCCCACACTTAATGGCATTGCAATGGCTACTGAGGATACAATTATTTACAATAATATTTTCTGATTTCCGGTTGGAGGTACTTTTTATCGTCAGGGCATCATCGTCTGTGTCGCCTATACAATTTGAAATGATTACATCTTTACAGCCATCAATATCAACCATGTCATTATTGTAATTACAATGGTTATATACCCTGATGCCCTGAATCCGTACTTTGTCGCAGGCAAGGTAATGTTGCATCCACATGCCCGAGTTGGTTAGGAAAATATCTTCAACCTTCACATTGGAGCATTCTACAAACCATAAAACATAAGGGCGGTTCATGTAGCGGCCGGGTTTTTTTTGTGTTGTCACCTTGAATGCCCCTCCCTGCCCGTTGATTGTGCCTTTTCCTGTTATAGCAATGTTTTTTTGTTTTTCTGCATATATTAAAGACTGTTTTACCCAGGAATCGCCATAGAATTTGTATTCAGGCGTATTATGTGGATAGTCGTTAATATTTGTACTTCCCAGTATAATAGCATTTTCTACAAGGTGCAAAGTCACATTGCTTTTCAAATAAAGAGTTCCTGTTAAAAATTCCCCGGCAGGGAAAATGACAGTCCCCCCCTCTTTTGAACTAACATCAATTGCATTTTGTATTGCCTTAGTATTCATTGTTTGCCCGTCTCCAATAGCACCATAATCAAGTATGTTGTATATACGGTTATTTCCCTGGCTGATTATAGAAGCCAGGAGTAAAAGGATAAATAATACCTGTATTTTCATTGAGAATAATATAAATCTGTTAAACGACTTCTATATGACGGAATTAAGAAAAACAATCCTTACAAAGGGGTGGTATTTAAATGCACAACTACAGGTTTTTACCCCGGTTAATGATAGATACGCAGGGAGTTAGTGCATTAATTATAAAAGGGGCTATTTATTAAATCAGCTATCTTTCAGTGCCTCATACATAATTTCAACCGGATGCCTGGCCTTCCTTCCCGTACCGTCTTTTATCTGGTGGCGGCAGGAGGTGCCGGGGGCTGAGATTATGGTTTCTTTCGCAGCATCTTTAACAGCCGGGAACAAAACCATCCCGCCTATTTTCATGGATAAATCATAATGCTCTTTTTCGTAGCCGAATGAACCTGCCATACCGCAACATCCGGAAGGGATCTCTTTTACGGAATAATTTACCGGGGTAGAAAGCATCTTTTTTGTAGGTTCGGTGGATGCTACCGCCTTTTGCTGGCAATGGCCATGTAGCAGGACAGCCTTTTCATCTTCTGTAAAAAATTCCGGGGAAATATTCCCTTTTTCTACTTCACGGCAGAAAAACTCTTCAAAAAGCAGGGCATTTTGCCCCAGTTTCCCGGCTTCGGATTGCAACTCTTTATCAACCAGTTCAGGGTACTCATCCCGGAAGGCAAGGATAGCCGAGGGTTCAATCCCAATCAGTGGAGTTTCTTCAGAGATGGTGTCTTTTAAAAGAACCACATTTGCCGTTGCTATTTTTTTTGAAGTCCGTACCAGCCCTTTTGATAAGAAGGTACGGCCACTTTCTTTGTGTACCGGGACTTTTACTTCGTAGCCTAGTTTTGTTAAAAGAAGGATTGCTTTAATGCCAATATCGCTTTCGTTGTAGTTGGTGAATTCATCGTTGAAAAGGTAAACTTTCCCTTTTGGTTCATCAGGTTTGACAGCTGTATTATTATTGAACCACCTGTTAAGGGTAAGCCTCGATAATTTAGGTATAGGCCTTTTAGTATGGAAGCCGATAGCTTTTTTTGTCAGATTAAGGTTCATAATAAGGTTTGAGAAAGTCCTGAAAATCATAGCGAATGTGTTTAACCTGGGGAGGTATGCAATAAGCCTTGAACGCCAAGGGATGCCATACACATCGTAATAGTGCTGTAAAAACTCGGCTTTCAGTTTTGCCATGTCGACATTTGAAGGGCATTCCGACTTACAGGCCTTGCAGGAAATACACAGGTCGAGGATTTCGTAAATTTCTTTTTGGTCAAATGGGTTTTCTTTTTCACCGGAACCAAGAAATTCACGTAAAATATTTGCCCGTGCCCGTGTGGTTTTGTCTTCATCGTGAGTAGCCATATAAGTGGGGCACATAGTCCCTCCTATTACAACACTTTTGCGGCAGTCGCCCGAGCCGTTGCATTTTTCGATAGAGCGGAAAAAGCCCATATTTTTTGAAAAATCGAAGATTGTTTTGAATTTTGGGGTTTTTGCCCCCGGTTCAATCCTGAAATTCTCAGTTATGGGGGGAGTATCAACGATCTTACCCGGATTAAAAATATTTTGCGGGTCCCAGGTGTATTTTAATTCCCTGATTAATTGGTAATTGTGTTCGCCCAGCATGAAAGGGATAAACTCGCCACGCAGCCTGCCATCGCCATGCTCTCCACTTAACGACCCCCGGTATTTTTTTACCAGGGCAGCCACTTCCGATGCAAGGGTATGGTATAGCTCCACATCATTTACATCTTTTAAATTCAGCAAAGGGCGCAAATGAATTTCCCCGGTAGCAATGTGTGCATAATGGACACATTTTAGCCCGTGTTTGTCTAAAAGATATCCAAACTCTTTCATATAATCAGGTAGGTAATCGGGGGCAACAGCCGTGTCTTCAATAACCGTTACACTACGTTTGTCTCCCGGGATATTCGACAGCAACCCAAGCCCTGCTGTCCGCAGGTCCCATACCTTTTTTATATTTTCAGCACCTTTTACCAACGGGAAATGGTAACCAAGCCCGGCTTTCCTGAGGTCTTTTTCAAGGTTTCGGGCAATCTCATCAATTTCGGCCTCTGTTTCGCGTGCAAATTCAATCATCAGCATTGCCCCGGGGTTGCCTTTTATAAAAAAGCGGTTTTTGCGTTGCCCGATGTTTTCTTTGGTGCAGTTCATTATGATGTCATCCATCAATTCGATTGCTCCCGGATGGTGCCTTAACGCAATAATATTTGCCCTGAACGATTCTTCCAATGTATTGAAATGCACGCAAACCAAGCCTTTTGCCTCTGGAGGGAGGGGGATGAGGTTTAATTTTATTTTAGTGGCAAATGTAAGGGTGCCTTCTGAACCGGCTATAAGTTTGCAAAAATTGAATTCCTCCCCGGTTTCATTAAATGGGGCACTTTGTAATAATACATCGATGGCATAGCCATTGTTACGGCGTGTAACTTTAGGGTCGGGGAATTGTTCATTAATCTCTTTTTTATTGGCAGGGTCAGAGAGTACCTCCCGGATATTTTGGTAAATTTTGGTTTCCAGAAGGGCAGGGCTGCCATTGCATTTTGCCTTAAACTCTTCATTTGTGAGGGCTTTGAAGGTAACCTCGGAGCCATCAGCCAGGAATGCTTCAACTTCAAGGGTATGCTCCCTCGTACTCCCGTATATAATGGAATGTAACCCGCAGGAGTTATTCCCCAGCATCCCGCCAATGCAACAACGGTTGGCTGTTGATGTTTCAGGGCCGAATTGCAGCCCGTGAGGCGACAGGAATATATTCAGCTCTGCCAGATTAACCCCGGGTTCGACAATGGCCCATTTTTCTTTTTTGTTGAAGTCCAGAATACGGTTCATGTATTTGGAAATATCCACAACAATACCCGAACCAACAACCTGCCCTGCCAGCGAAGTCCCTGCTGCCCGTGGAATAATGGACTTATTATGCTCATTGGCAAAATCAATAATCCTCTTGATATCTTCTTTTGATTTTGGCCTGGCTACCGCTTCCGGCATTTCTTTGTACGAAGAAGCATCAGTGGAATATAGTACCCGTTGTACATTATCTGTAAACAGGTCGCCTTCGAGGGTGTTTTTTAAAAGGTTGAAAAGATTGTCGGATTTCATAAGTACAAATATTGCTGCCGGTAAATATACCAATAAAACAGCTTTTGAGAGACTGTTTAAAATTTGTTTTCGTGTCCCGAGGCAATCGGGATTAATAGATTAAGTTCTCAGGCAAGGCAAAATTGACGCGAATAGCACCCTTTTACATGTTTTACATGTTCTAAAAGCTGTATTTAATTGAATCCGGCAAAGGTTCAACCAGCAACTTCATCCAACTCCCATTTATTTTTATTACAACTACTTGATTGTCCTTGTCATAGAATATTGTACCATCTTCACCCTCTTTTAGTTCCTTGTAGTTAATATGTCTTTTTAAAAATACCCTCCTTTATCAGAAATGTCTTTTATTGATTGCCCTTCTTGTACCCATCCAAAAATCTTTTTTTCATTTTCTTTGATCTCTTCAGCACGGATAAGTACATCATAGGCAATATCGCGGGGAACCACCAGTACGCCGTCAATATCACCCAGGACAACATCGCCGGGTTTGATTATTACATCACCAATCTGAATAGGGATTTGGTAATGTGTAATCAGGCAACGGCCAAGGCTGCCATTGGAGATACGGTATTCATAAAAAATCGGGAATTCAGCCTCCAATATCTGGTGTGTGTCACGGATACCGCCATCTATGCAGGCGGCTTTGAGTTTTTTCATTTTTGCTGTGGCAGTCATTACACCACCCCAAAGCGTTGCTTTTTGATCGCGGCTTGTATCCCACACCACGAAAGCGTCTTCATACATATCATCAAGCATCTGGGAGCGGAATTCCATTTCCCCTTTGATCTTAACATTTGGCGAACTTTTTACCGTAAACGCAAAACCAGCAACAGTCCTGTATTCCCGTAAAGGTTTGACTCTCCCCGGCAAAGCCTGGCAGAGCAAACAAAATTCACGCATTACATCGTTTACCGCACCGGTATAAAGTTTCTCAAAACGGCTTAATAACTCTTTTTCAGCAATGGGGAATGTGGCTTTTGAGATACTTTGGCGCTCTTCAATCAACCTTTCAAGGTTCATCATCCCTACCTCTTTCTTATATTGGTCAATACTCATAATAAATGGCTCTTAAAATTCAGCTTAATAGTATATTGTGTTCATTAAAATCATTATCTAAAAATTATGATGGTATGTTCATGCCGCCATCAACCAGGATGTCTTCACCGGTAATATACCTGCCTGCATCCGAGCATAACAATACGGAAAGGGCGGCACAGTCCACAGGGTTTGCAATATACCCGGCCGGAATCCTGGATTTGACCAGGTTCAGGTAGGTTTCGTCCTCTAATACTTTTTTATTCCTCTGGGTATGAATAACACCCGGAGCAAGGTTATTTACATTGACCTTATAATGTGCAAGTTGCACCGCCAGGCTTCTAACCATATTGACAACCCCTAATTTGCTGGTTGAGTAAACAAGCATATCAGCATGTGGTTTTTTTTGCTGCACACTGCCAATTGTTAATATCCTCCCCCATTCCTTCTCCTGCATATAAGGTGCAAATTTTTGTATCAGCATAAGGCTTGACCTTACATTGACATTCATCTGGAGTTCAAAGTCTTCAGGAGTTATTTCCTGCCACTTTTTTCGTATTTGAACCGATGCGTTCAATACAAGTATATCAACAGGGCCAATTAGTTTCTGGCTTTCTTTATAAATTTTTGACGGGGCATCCACATCGGCCAGGTCTGCCTGTATCAGGCCGGTTTGTACATTATATCCCCTGATCTCAGATAAGACTTCCTCTGCCAGTTTTTTTTCACTTCTGTAATGGATTAAAACGTTTGCCCCTTTTTCGGCTAACGCGATAGCAATTGCCTTCCCTATCCCCTGGCTGGAACCGGTTACCA
>JAADGO010000014.1:0-11349 GCA_013152355.1 Chlorobiota bacterium | reverse complement strand
TTTTTTAATAAACCGGAAGCCCGGCGTTTTTATATTGAGGGTAATTGATTATTTCGCCTTTTTCGGCTTCAGTTACCACTAACCCATATTTCCCGAAAGGGTCGAATGCGCAACTGGTAGGACATTTACCAGGAGTTTTAATTGAATCGGCCATCTCCCCCCTGGGATTATATATTTTAATTACCTGTTCATCAAAAATGGCAACAAACAGGTTCCCAAACTTGTCGAAAGCAATGCCATCGGGGCCAAAGGCACCATGGTTTGTCCCGGCAAATACTTTTTCATTTTTTAGTAAGTTTTTATTCTGATCATAATCTGCAACCCAAATCTTTTGGTTATAAGTTTCTGCGAAATAAAGCCGTTTCCCATTGTTGTTGAGTGCCAGCCCATTTGTGAAATACTTACCGGATGAAAGAATTACGGCATCACTTTTACCTTTGGGCAACATGCAAACAGTTGAAACCGGCTCAGTCCTCCCATCGGCATGGTCGGTGAAAAGAAGGTTTCCCCGGCTGTCGAATATCAGGTCGTTTGGGCGGATTAGAGGACTGCCGTTGGCAGTTTGGCACACAGTTGCGAATTTAGAGGTGGCGGGGTTAAAAGTCCTTATCTGGCCATTTCCACTATCGCAAAACCAGACTAACCCGTCACTCCCATATACTGACCCGTTTGGAACCCCGTTTACGTCAAATCTGTGTACCCTGCCCCCATCATACATCCCAAGGTTACCGCCATGGATTTCCACGAACCACAGGTTACCCTGCCGGTCAAATGAGGGCCCTTCGGGGAATTTCAGCCCTGATATTAATATCTCGAATTCCATTATTAAATACTTCCTACAATTGGAAACCAGCCGGGCCGGTAACTATCCTGGTGGAACCGTGCATAATAATCGCCTTTCTCTTCGTAATACTTTTCATACTTCTCCATTTTCTCCTCATCCAGTTCAACTCCGAGGCCGGGACCGGTTGGCACTTTTATACACCCGTTTTCATATTTCATAAGTCCACCTTTTATAATGTCATCAGTAAGGTAATGGTAATGTGCATCGCCGGCAAAAGTCATGGTAGGTATTGTTGATGCAGTATGCAGCATGGCAGCCAGTTCAATTCCAAACTCTGCCCCGCTGTGCATGGAAACCCCCAGGTTGAATGTCCGGCAAACAGCAACAAGGTCTTTAACCCCACGTGGCCCTTCCCAGTAATGGATATCGGTTAAAATAATATCAACGGCATTCATCCTGATGGCAGGTCCAAGGTCGTCAAACCTTGCAGGGTACATGTTGGTTGCAATAGGAATCCTAACCTGTTTTTTTACCGCCGCATTCCCTTCAAGCCCCCACGACGGGTCTTCGAAATATTCGGGGTATAACTCTTCCATCATCTGCCCCATCCGAACTGCAGTTGCCACTGACCAGAGTCCATTCGGATCGATTCTCAACCCAAAACCAGGCCCGAGTTTCTCGCGGCACAATTGCAGTACCCTTACTTCCTCCTCCGGTTTTTCAACGCCGGCTTTTAATTTCATTGAGTTTACCCCAAGCTCCTCGTGAAGCCGGACACAATAATCTGCAAGGTCTTCGGCACAGGTGTCATGCCCTCCCCCCGGCCTGTCGTAACGCCAAAACAGGTAGGCTATGAACGGGATCTCTTTCCGTATTGAACCTCCTAATAAATCGGATAAGGGGCGGTTCAGCACTTTGCCCTGTATATCAAGGCATGCTATTTCTATGGCTGCATACAGCCTGGCATTCGACAAATAATAAATGCTCCTGAGAACCTTTTGTTTAATTATTTCCAATTGAAAAGGGTCCAGCCCAACTATCCTGGGTTTTAACTTTTGTAGGGCTGCCCTTTGGTCGCCTCCGCCAACTTCGCCAAGCCCAATAACTCCTTCATCGGTAATTACCTCAAGGATTGTCCTTAAAAAATATCCCGGGTGTACCCCTGTATTGTGCCTTAGCTGGGCATTAAGGGGTATCGCAACGCAACGTGTTCTTAAATCTGTGATTTTCATCTTTTATATTTTATTCCAACACTATGGCAAATTCTCTTGGGCTTTCTTTTATTAAATGGATTTCGCTTTTATATGTTTTGCCATCTTTTTTAACCAATATTGAATATTTCCCATAAAACCCTTTGAACTTGAAAGAATTACTGTTGATATGCTTTTCTTCAATTGATGTTTTCCACTCTTCATTAATTAACCTGTCAAGGACTTCATACGATGGCTTTGGTTTTAAGTTTTTATCAATTAACCCGGCATTCCATTTGTCTTCGCCTTTTACCGCTGTATTATCTGCCAGGTTCCACCAGATTATATTTTCAACGTATGGGTGCGAAAACCAGAGCCTGTAAAAATTTTCGGTTAAAATTGCCTGGGTTTTTAAACCTTCTTTGTTATATGGCAGGGTAGGGATTGTTATTTCAGTAATATGCAATGGTTTCCCAAAGTCGCTGTATGAATCCAGTACCCTGAATAGTTGTTTAGGGGTAAAATCAGTGCCTTCTTTTACATCTTCTAATCTTTCTTCACTAAAAAAATGGAACTGAAGCCCTATGGCATCAATTTTTGCTCCCCGTAGCAGCAAATTTTCGATTATCTGGTAATAATGGCTGTATTCACCTTTATGCCTTTGCCATACCCTTGTTACATCATTAATAAGGAAGGTTTGGCCAGGGGAAAACAATTTCTCACTTAATTTAAAAGCTTTAAATGCATAATCTTTAAACATTGGCACATCTGGCTTCCTTGCGGTTAACTCATTCACTACATCCCAGTATTTAATGGTTTTGTCATACCGTTTAGCAATCTGCTCAAAACGTGTGGTCATCAGTTCTTCCTGCTTTTTCTTGTCATTTGGGAACCAATCGGGGATACCGAACTTCGGATTGTCCCAGATTAGGGGGTGCCCTTTGGGGGTTATACCGTTTTTCTCGCAAAACTCTAAAACCAGGTCGGGTGCCGGACGGCGGTATATTTTTTCACTATCCCTCCCGAACCTTACATGCCCCTGTTCCGGTTCCAGGTCTTTCCAGTAAAAAGGGATTGTTCCAAAGTTGAAAATGTTTTTAAATGCGCTTTCCCACTTATCATTTTTCTCTTTTGTGTCGAAGCCATCAACCATGAAAAGATTGGCCCCAAACATAAAATCGTGAGATATTTGTTTGATATTGATTTGATCAGGCACCACCGGGCCGCCTTGTTCGTCTGTAAAAATAAGGGTTGCATAACCTTTCCGGTTCTGCTCTATCCCGGACTGTATCCTGTCGACAATCTCCGGGTCGTTCCATTGTTTAAAATAGTTGTCGGAAAGTTGTGCTTTCAGTGTTGAAACACCTGCAAACAGGAAAATTGCAAAAATTAAAAAGCTTTTCATACGGATTGATTTATAAATTATCTTTTTTATTCAGGTTCTTCATAATTAGTTTGGCAGTTTTGTTGAGTTCGTTAAAAATGTGTGTACTGTCCTTCGGGTTAAACCGGGCCTCGGGAAGGTAAATCCCCAGGCTCCCGATTACTTTATCACCTAAAAACAAGGGTACGCCAATCCCAACAATACTGGCTTTAGATATCTGTATGGCAATTTGTTTTTTCTTTATCCTTTTTAATTCATAAAATAAATCATCTTTGTCTTCAACTTCAGGCCAGGCATCTTTTTCGGGCAAGCCGTATTTCTTTATAAAAGAATTTATTTCACCCTCCTCCATGCAGGCCAGGATTACCCTTCCTGTCGATGTACGGTACACATCCTTTTCCTTTTTGTTAATGACCTGCAATTCCTGGTTGCTCCGTTCTTCATGAAGCAGTATCCTCTTGTTTCCCCTCAAAATCCCAAGGATACTCCCCTCATTTAGTTTTTTGGTAAGTTTATCCATGGGGTCGACTGCAGCATATAGCAGTTCCTTTTTATTTGAGTAATTGCCGGTCAGGTAATAAGCTTTTGCCCCAAGCCTGTATCCTCTTGTACGGCCAACCTTTTCAATGTATTCCCGGGTTGTCAGGGTTTTAATAATATTTGCACAAGTCGCGTGGTTTAAACCAAGGTTGTCGGCAATTCTCCCCAGGGTGTATTCCTTACCGCGTTCTTTTGCAACATATTCCAAAATGTCTAATGCCCTGTTAACTACTTGAATCATAATATGTTATTTAACGATGTCTTTTTTATAAAAAAATAGTACTGCAATCATAATGCAGATGCTGGAAAAAATATAAACAAAAGCCAGGGACGACAAACCGTTTGCCAACCCCAATGTTGGTTTTAAAACTCCTAAAATGTATGGGGCAGCGGCACCGGCAACAAATGCAAACATCAGCATTAGCCCTGTCGCTGTCGACCGGAATGGTTTTTCAATAACATCGTACAAAGCCGCAAAAATGTTTGAGTCGTAAATGCCCCTGAAAAGGCCAAAGCCTGTTAATGCAATATAAATTACCCAAATTGAATTACCCTTGCTCATGTAAAAAATAAATGGCGCACCAAAGGCTAAGCCGGCCATCTGAACAATACCTCTTATACGCGGATGTTTCGTTATATGTTTATCTGCGAACCTTGCACCAACCATAACGCCTATAAATGCAGCTATGTAGTGGTAAAATGTAGAATCGAATCCGGACCTTGCAAGGCTGAACCCGAATTTCTCATGCAAAAACGTTGGCATCCAGGTCATAAACCCAACATTTACAAAAACCATCCCGGCAAATGCAATGGTAAGAAGTATGGCTGTTGGCTTTTTCAGGATAATTGAAAGCACTTTTAACACAGGCATTCCTTTCGCGTTTTGGGCAGAATCAATAGCAGGTTTGGAATCTTTCACCCTAAAATAAAAAATAATACCCAGGATAATGCCAAACCCCCCGAAAGAATAAAATGCAATCCGCCAACCGAAAAGGTCGGCAAGGTAACCTGCCAGGAAACCACTTGAAATAATACCGGCATATATGGCTGTTTGGTGGATCGACATTGCTGTTGCCCTGGTTTTTTCATGGTATTCGCTGATCAATGCATTTGCAGGAGGGGCATAAAACGCTTCGCCTCCGCCTGTTGCAATACTCCTTAGCAATACCAAATGTATAAGTGTTGTACTAAGGCCTGTCAGCAGGGTTGCCCCACTCCAAAATAACAGGCTTGCCATTAAGATGTATTTTTTATTGATCCTGTCGCCTAAGAAACCGGCAAAGGGAACCAATACCCCGTAAAATAATGTAAGGATGGTAGCAACAAGTCCCATGTCGGCATCGGTAAGGTTTAATTCGTTTCGCATTGAAGGCAATACGACATTAAATATTTGCCTGTCTGCCTGGTTAAAGAAGAAGGCGAACCATAAAAGGATAATAAGTTCCCATTTATAAGGGATAACAGTCCGTGTATTTGTGCGTATTTTTGTCATCATTATCGAATAAAACCTTTTTTTTGTGCAAATATAGTTTTTTATTGTGAAAATAAAATTTAACATTATTGAATAAAATTTATTTTCTCAGCATGGCTAGTCTTATTATAACAATAACTACCATTTGTATACGATTGATAATTAAAATATTAAATAAATTTCGTCACATTTGCTTTCAACCTATTGTTTTATATTATAGAACAGTATTCTATAATATTGAATATATTTATTTTGAATAAAATAAATTGTAAAACTATTGTTACGAAAATATTTCATAAATATTAACCGGAAGGGGAAATTTTTACCTATTTTTGCCATGTTTTTTACAAAATCTGATTTTAGCCGATGGAATTTCTACGAAGGGTAATAAAAAACGCACAAGCTAATCCAAAACGAATTGTACTGCCTGAAGCTACAGAGCCCCGTACCTTAAGAGCATCAGAAATAATTCTAAAAGAAAAAATTGCCAACCTGGTTCTTCTGGGAGAAGAGTCAGAAATTAAACGTGTGGCAAATGAAGTTGGTGTTTGTATTGACAAAGTAGAAATCATCGACCCGAAAACAGACAAACGGCGCAACGAATATGCCGAATTGATGTTGGAAATAATGGATGGCAAAAGGCTTATGCCTAAGGATGAAGCTTTAAAAATGCTGAATGACCCGCTTTATTTTGCGCCAATGATGATTCTGAACGGCGATGCCGATGGAGAAGTTGCCGGGGCCAGCCATTCAAGTGCCGATGTGTTGCGCCCGGCTCTCAGGTTTGCTAAGAAATTGCCGGGTGCGAGCCTGGTCTCAAGTGCTTTCTTTATGTTTGTGAACGACCCGTATTTTGGCTTTGAAGGGATTTTGGTTTTTGCCGACTGTGCGGTAGTCCCCGACCCCACGGCAAGGCAACTAGCCGAAATTGCAGTGGCAACTGCAAAAACGGCTAAGGGACTGATCGGACTGGAGCCCCGTGTCGCAATGCTTAGCTTTTCGACCAAAGGGAGTGCAAAGCACCCGTTCGTTAATAAAGTGGTAAAAGCAACCCGGATTGCAAAAAAGATGGACCCTCAACTGAAAATTGACGGGGAGTTGCAATTAGATGCAGCCATAATGCCGGATGTTGCACAAATGACGGCCCCCGATAGTGAAGTTGCCGGCCGGGCAAACATCCTGGTCTTCCCCGGACTGGAATCGGCCAATATTGGTTATAACCTCGTGCACAGGCTGGCGAAAGCCGAAGCAATAGGCCCGGTATTGCAGGGGTTGTCGGTTCCGATCAATGATTTGTCGCGGGGTTGTTCGGTGACAGATATTGTCAACATGGTTGCCATTACTTCAAACCAGGCGGAAACACTGGCAAGGGAAGAAGCTATTTCTGAGGTGCTGGCAGTATTATAATTTTTATCAACTCCACCAGATGCACCTGAATACCGTATATTCTGTATCCCAGGGTGATGCTTGCCCCCCTTCGTCCGCTGCAATTACCCCAGTCCCAATTATCCAACCCTTCCAAGACCTTACTACTTTTTACTTACGACTTTCTACCTCTTTAATAACTAAAGATACAGGTACTCTCCAATTTCTTTCAAAATATCTGTTGACCTCCCTTTCAAGAATATGTCAGTAATTGTACGGGTAAAGTGCGATTTTTTAATATTTATTTCTATAATCTTCGCCCCGTTTTTTTTTGCAACCTCAGGAATCTCAGCTGCCGGCAGAACTTCTGCATTGGTGCCGATTATCAGTAAAACATCTGCCTTTTTTGCTTCAGCAATGGAGTGTTCTTTAGCCAAAACAGGGATAGGTTCATTAAAAAACACCATGTCGGGTTTTAATATGCCTTTACAAACAAAACATGTAGGGGGAAGGAAATTCAGGTTGGCAAAACTTATGTCGTATTCTGCTCTGCATTCAGTGCAAATAAGTTGTTTATACGTCCCATGAAGTTCATAAACAACCTTACTCCCTGCTTGTTGATGCAGGTGGTCGATATTTTGTGTGATAATTGATTCCAGGAAACTTCTTTCCTCCATCTTTGCAAGGATTAAATGCCCTGCATTTGGTTGGGCTTTGCTTAGTGAATCATAAAAAATCTCTTTTATTCTTCTCCACGACTGCAGCGGTTTCTTTTTAAAGAATTCTATTTCCAGGAAAATAGGGTGGTGAGAGTTCCATAGCCCATCATCTCCCCTAAAAGGCGGAATCCCGCTATCCACAGAAATCCCTGCACCGGTAAATGCAACTGTATATTTGGCTTTACGAATTAGTTCCGAGGCTTCTCTTACCTTGTCTAGGTCCATCTGTTAGTCGTTAAAATACCCGGCTGCGAAAGTAACAACAACCGGGTAGATTAGCAATTCTGGGAACATGGAATTTACATATAAACCCCTGTTTAGAGAATTATGCTGTTTCTTCAGTTAAATATTTATGTACAGAAACAGTTGAGTCTTCGTTAAAATGGATTTTGAAGTTAAGTTTCCTGAAAACGGCAAGCATGGGTTTATTATCATTGGTGGTTTCGGCAATCAGGCGTTTGATACCTCTGTCAATAGCTATTTTCATACAGTACTTGGTTAAGGTATAGCCCAGTTCTTTTTGTTGCCAGTTATCAGTAATTAAAATGGCATACTCCATTACTTCTACATCCGGGTCGGCAATAAGGCGGCCTACTCCAATAAGTTTCTTCCTGCCTTCTTCTTCCACCTCAGCCACAATGGCAACCTCCCTGTCGTAATCGATAAAGCAGAACTGGGTTGCCACTTTGTGCGAATCGAAATGGAAATCGTACCTGAATCGTGAATAGATAGACTCTTTGGAGCAACTAGCCAATAATTCCATCCACATCGGTTCGTCCTCCGGTTTAATCGGGCGGAGTGTGACTTTTGTCCCATCGCGTAAAACGCTTTCGGTAATTAAACTCTCAGGGTACGGGCGAAGTATCAGGTGAGAGTATTCTTTTGCCGGGGTTTCAAGTAGTTTCTCATCAACTACAATACGTGCATCCAGGGCTATCACATCGTCATGTGTAACCAGCAACGGGTTAATATCCAATTCAAGTATTTCCGGGTAATCAGCTGCCAGGTACGACATTCTTATTAACACCTCGATAAGCTTATCGATATTTTTTGGTTTTGAACCACGGTAACCTGTCAGCAACGGGTAAATTTTAAGTGATTGCAGCATTTGCCTTGCCAGCTGTTCGTTGAGCGGGGGGAACTCCAGCCGCTTGTCTTTGAATAGTTCGGCAGTTGTACCTCCCATCCCGACAAGCATTACAGTGCCAAAGACCGGGTCCTTTTTGATCCCTACGATTAATTCTATCGCATCTTTGATATCTACCATTTTTTGGATTGTTACTCCATCTATACGTGCATCGGGACGCTTCTCGGCAGCTGTTTTGACCATATTCCGGAAAGTAGCCTGGACCATTTCATCGTCCTTAATGTTAAGGGCAACTCCACCAACATCCGACTTATGTGTAATATCGGGAGAATAAATTTTAAGTACGACAGGGTATCCTTTTTCATTAGCTATTTTGACTGCTTCGTTTTCGGTTGCAGCAGGTTGAGGATGCGTTGTATCAATACCATAGTCGTTTATGAGCATTTTTGAATCATCCTCATTCAGGATTTTTGCTTTCCGGAAAATATTCTTAATGTATTTTTCTCTTAGGTCGAGCCTGTTATAACTAAATGACACCGGGACTTCTTTTGGTGTTTCAAATAACATCTCCAGGTTTTTGGAGTAATTTGAAAGAGTCATAAATGCCCTTATGGCCTGTTCAGGGGTGCCATACGCGGCAATACCTGCATTGTTGAATACAGCCATCCCTTCCCTCATGCTGGCTCCGCCAAGCCAGGCCGCCATAATAGTTTTTGAGGTTTTTGGAGCAAGTTCTGCAATGGCTTTGGCTGTTTCTGTTGGGGCGGTCATAGCCTGTGGGGTTAATAAAACAAGCACTGCATCAACATTTTTATCTTCAAGGACAATCTCAGTTGATTTGGCAAAACGTTCGGGGGTTGCATCACCAAGTACATCAATAGGGTTGCCATGCGACCAGAAAGGAGGTAGGTAGTCGTTGAGCTTTTGCATGGTCTCTTCTGAAAGTTTTACAAGTTTGCCACCCCACGATATCAGTGAGTCGGTAGCCATAACACCCGGACCGCCGGCATTTGTGACAATTGCCAGGTTGTTCCCTTTTGGGATTCGTTTGCGCCCAACCAGGTCGGTAAAGTCAAAAATATTCCCAAAATCGTATACCCGTGCCAGCCCGGCCCTATGGAATACTGCATCGTAAATTGAATCTTCGGAGGCCATTGCACCGGTATGGGAAGCTGCCGCTGCCGCTGATTCAGGGAATCTTCCTGATTTATATACAATAATAGGTTTCTCACGGGCAAAAGCACGTGCTGCCGACATAAAGGCACGTGCATTGGCTAATGATTCAACGTATAAAACGATAGACTTTGTTGTCGGGTCCTGTCCGAAATAATCAATCAGATCGCCAAAATTGACATCCATAGAATTCCCTATCGATACGAAATAAGAGAACCCTATATTTGCTTCGTATGCCCAGTCGAGGACTGAGGTGCAAAGAGCCCCCGATTGCGATATAAAGGCTACATGCCCTTTTTTTGGCATCCCATCAGCAAAACTAACATTCATTTTTAACCCGGGGACTATAATCCCCAGGCAGTTTGGCCCGATTACACGCATATCGGGGAACTTGTCCTTTTCTGCCTTAACCTGTTCTTCCAGGAGTTTCCCTTCTTGGCCTGATTCTTTGAAACCTGCCGACATAATAATGACTCCATGGATACCCGCTTCACCGCATTCCCGGATCAGTTGCGGGACAAATTTTGCAGATGTCATAATTACTGCCAGGTCAGGAGTCTTTGGCACACTTTTTACATCCGGGAAACATGGTATCCCCAATACGGCTTCCCGCTTTGGGTTTACAGGATAGACTACGCCATTAAAACCTCCTCCAACAAGGTTCTTTAATGTTATCGCACCAACACTTAAAGGATTATTTGAAACACCAATTAATGCAATTCTCTTTGGACGGAATATACTGCCTAATTTTTTAATTGCCATGCTACAATTTTTTTGTTTTTTTATGTATTGTCCAGCCTCTGGCCGGATAACTAAAGTTATACGAAATTTTTTAAAGATAACAGTAAAAAACCGTATTTGAAAAATTAACTGTTTTGTTTGAATTTTAAGGATCGTGGTTCAATTATGCTTTATGCCAACTAGTTAGCACATAAAAAGATATGAATTGAAAGAAAAATGGATGAGATTGTTGTTGTAAAACATTAAATATTTAGTGCATCTTCTTTTAAATTAAATTTTCTTTACGATTTCCATAAGAACACCTATACCTATAAACAACTTCAATGTTTGGAAATCAAGAGATGTAAATGACTCTGGACTTTTTAAGAAATTGGATGGAAACATTTGGGAGTTTAGAACAAAATCCCTGACAAAACATATCAGGCTATTAGCATTTTGGGATAAAACAGAAAAGACCGACACCCTGTGATTGCAACTCATGGCTTTATAAAAAAGACCAAAAAGATACCAAAATCAGAAATTGACAGGGCTGAGAAAATAAGAGAGAAATATTTTAAGGAAAAGGAGGAAAAATAAAATGAAAAAATACACATTTGAAGAATTAACGGATAAGTATATCGGTGAAAAAGGGACTCCAGATAGAGAACAATTTGAATTTGAACTTAAATTGGATATTCTTGGAGATATGATTAAAAAAGCTCGAAAAAGAAAGCATTTGACTCAAGAACAACTCGGTAAATTAGTTGGTGTGCAAAAATCACAGATTTCAAAAATAGAAAATAATACCAAAGACGTTAGATTGTCAACGATTATGAAAGTTTTTAATGCATTAAAGGCCAAAGTTAAAATGACAATTGATTTTGACACAAATTCTCACATGGAAATAGCATAAACA
>JAADGO010000100.1 GCA_013152355.1 Chlorobiota bacterium | reverse complement strand
TAGTTCCTTCGAAGCTTTCCACTTCAAATTCCATTTTATCCACAAGCTTAGGGTCCGCATCGTTGTTGTTTTCAGTAATAATCATTTCCAGGCCAACCTCATCGCATGATAATCCTTTCAGGTCGATGGTAGCTTTTACCGGGTAATCATGGCCTATCTTCATAACGTTTGTCAGCCCATCGGAGATTTGTACATTTACCACCTCAATAGTATCCCAAATTGAGCTGACTTTGTTTTTCCAGGCAGTTAATTCACGTGCCAGCCTAAAATCATCGTTCTTAATGGCGTTTGTCCGTTTGTACTGCGGTTTGTAATAACGTTCCTGGTAATCGTGAAGCATACGTGCAGAGGTGAAATGGGGAGCAACCAGTGCAATAGTATTTTTAATATACCCTACCCATTTATCGGGTACGCCTTCCTTATCCCTGTCGTAAAAGCTTTCAATTATCTCATCTTCAAGGATATTGTAAATTGTTTCGGCATCCAGTTCATCCTGGTAGTCCTGCACATCGTATGCCCTTTCGAGCGGCAATGCCCAGCCGGCATCTTTTTTATACCCTTCGACCCACCAACCATCGAGCACCGAGAAATGGAGTGTCCCATTCATCGCACCTTTTTCGCCACTGGTGCCTGAAGCTTCTAACGGCCGGGTTGGCGTATTCAGCCAAACATCTACGCCCTGGAGCAACATTTTTGCAAGGTTGATGTCGTAGTTCTGGATAAATAATACTTTACCCCTTAACTCAGGGCGTTTCGATATCTCCACAATGTATTTGATCAAATCCTGCCCTGCTTTGTCAGCCGGGTGTGCTTTCCCTGCAAATAAAAATTGTACCGGGCGGTCCTCATTATTAAGTATTTCTGTCAACCGGCTGAGGTTGTTAAATAAGAGGTGTGCCCGTTTGTAGGTCGCAAACCTCCTGGCAAAACCAATCGTCAGTGCTTTGGGGTTCAGGTTACCCAGTATTTCAGTAATAAGTTTTGGGTTTTCATGCCTTTTTATCCAGGTGTCTGTGAACCTTTGTTTGATGTAATTAATTAATTTTAACCTTAATGCCTGGCGGAGTTCCCATATTTCTTCATTTGGCACCTTATAAATATTATCCCATACATTAACGTCAATTTGATTATTGGGGAAATCGCCATTAAAATAGCGTTCGTGTACCTTCCTCCATTCTTTTGCCACCCAGGAGCTGTAGTGTACTCCATTGGTTACGTAGCCAATTTCCAGTTCTTCTTTAAGAAACCCTGTATAGAGGTCTTTTAGTATGGTTTTACTTACATCGCCATGCAATTTACTCACCCCGTTTATGCCTTGTGAAAAATGGCAGGCCAGGTAGCTCATGTTAAAATAGTCTTCATCCTCCCTTGCCATGCCAAAAGCTACGAATTCATCCCACGTAAGATTTAATTTTGCCGGGTACTTGCGCATGTATTCTTTGAACATATTGATATGGAAAGCATCGTGCCCGGCAGGTACCGGGGTATGTGTTGTAAACAATGTTGATGCGGTTACTACCTCTTTTGCCTCCTGGAAAGTAAGGTTCTTCCGGCTGATTAAATTTGCGGTTCTTTCCAATACAATAAACGCTGCATGGCCTTCATTGCAATGGAAAATATCAGAATCGTAGCCCAGCTTATTAAGTGCCCTGATACCCCCCAGCCCAAGGAGTATTTCCTGTTTCAGGCGGTTCTCGTTATCGCCGCCGTACAGGTGGTGTGTTACAAACCTGTCGTGGTCTTCGTTTGCATCATAATCGGTATCAAGCAGATACAATATGACCGAACCTACCAACACTTTCCACACCCTGGCTTTCAATATCCTGCCCGGGAATGTAACCTCAATTTCTACCCAGTTGCCGTTCTCATCATAGGCCGGCTGAACGGGGATTTGTGAGAAATGCTGCGATTCGTAGTTTGCCATCTGTTCTCCATGGAGGTTGATGGTTTGTTTAAAGTAACCATACCTGTATAATAAACCGACCCCGATGAGGTTGGTTTTTGAGTCGCTTGCCTCTTTCAGGTAGTCGCCGGCAAGGACTCCCAGCCCCCCGGAAAAGATCTTCAAGCTGTCGTGAAGGCCATATTCCATACTGAAATAGGCTATTTGAGGCCCTGCGGGATTCTCCCTCTCCTTTAAATAGTTTTTTAGATCATTGTATGTATCGTGCATGTGCAAGATGAAATTATCATCCTTTTCCAATTCAAGGAACCGCTTATAACTGGCCTTGTCAAGGAGGACTATCGGATTATGCTCACATTCTTCCCATGCTTTTTCATCAATTTTCTGGAAAAGGTCACGTGCCTTTGTATTCCATACCCACCATAGATTCCTGGATAACTCCCTCAGGGGTGAAAGTTTTTCAGGTAAATTTGATTCTACAATAAACTTTCTCCACACAGGGTATTCCGCTTCCGGCAGGTGAAAATTTTTTATTCCTTTTCTACTCATTTTTATGTTGTTTGAAAAGTTTAATTCCTTTATTGCCTACACTCTCTATAAATCAGGAGGTTCTTAAAAAAGTTGTTTAAAGTACAATTATATTAAATTTATCAATTTATAAAAAATTGTAATTAACTATTGCCTTAGCTCCCTTTCCTTCAGGGGGGAAAGGCGCTGTTGACTTTATCAAGCCTTATGGTTTGGTTGCCCGTGATGCTTTCCTTTTTGTTTTCCGAAGACGTTTTATCTCTGCCTGGTACTTCTTGATTTTTTCTTCTTTCTCAGCAATTATTTTCAGCAACGATGCTACTTCCGGGATAACTTTATCATCCGGGACAACCTTATCCAACCGTTGTTTAAAGTCACTTAATACATTCATGTAATTGATGAAAGCTTCGTATGGGGAGTCATACGGATTAAAATACCGATGTACCTCGCCATCGGAGAAGAACTTTGTCGACATGTAGTAAAAGTGGTCGCTTACCTGAAGGTAATTCCAGTCTTTAATCAGTTGCTGGTCGTTGCACCTTTGCATTCTTCCGATTAATCCGTAAAGTTTGTCAAAAGCTTCATTTTGCATTTCGTTGCCCAGCCAGGCGGTTAAATCCCTTTCTTCATCGGCCCATGATATTGGGTAAGGGGTGCTTACTGCCGAAACAGGCTGGTGTTTATTAATTATTTCTGAAGGGGTAGCAAATTTTAACCCTTTGGTTTTCACAACTTCCGCTGCCAACGCCTTTAGGAATTCAAATATGCCGGTTTCTTTTGGCTGGTGTTCGCCAAATGTTTCATAATCGAGGAAGAGGTTTAGTATTTCTTCATTTGGATCCATTTTGTTGATCCACCCCACAAATTTCTCGGCAGTTAACGGGTATTCCGACCAACCCTTATTTGAGAAACGGAAAGTTATGTCGTCACTGAGTTTGAAATTCCGCATTAAAACTTTTAGGCGGGGCTTAATAGCGTTTACATATAAAAAGTTGGGGCTTTTCCATCCAAGAATTTGTTTTGGCCCTTCTGTCAGTATAGCTTTGAAGCCCATGTCGGCTACCTGGGCTCCTATTTCATCGGAATAAACCATTTCTGTATTCCTGAAAAC
>JAADGO010000122.1 GCA_013152355.1 Chlorobiota bacterium | reverse complement strand
CGTATAATGGGTTATTATTTGTGAAATTCCCAAGCCCCCTGATTTCCACGACAGGCTCGCTGCCAATGTTGCCACTGGAACGGATATTTACACCCGATACCAGGCCTTGCATAGCATCGCCTACAGAAAGGGCTGTTATATTCTTAAAATCATCCGACTTAATAACAGATACAGCGCCCGTGAGGTCTGCTTTTTTTATCGTACCATAGCCAATAGCCACTACTTCTTCAATGCCAATTGTCTCTTCCTGCATGGTAACATTAATGGAAGTCCTACCGGCAACCGGTACCTCCTGTGTCCTCATCCCCACAAAGGAGAATACCAGGGTGGCATCAATGGGGACACTGGGTAGGGAATAATTCCCATCGGCATCTGTAACAACCCCCTGCGTTGTCCCTTTTATAAGGATTGTTACTCCAGGCAATGATTGCCCGTTTGCATCTGTAACCTTTCCTGTAATATTTTTTTGCTGACTAAATATTGATTCTGAATATAAATCCATATCCTTTGGATAGAGCATGATGTGCCTGTTGCGAATTACATACTTAACCCCGGTTCCGGCAAAAAGTACCTGAAGTGTTTCTTCAATACTTTTCTCGTTGAGCTCAACTGAAACCCTCCGGTTCATATCTATGTATTCGGAACTGTAAGCAAACCGGAATTCCGATTGCTTTTCAATCTCCTCCAAAACTTCCACAACTTTTTTATTGCGCATTTCAAGCTTCAATTTTGTAGTTTGGCTGTACAGGCTTGCTGATACCTGCATTAGCCCAATCAAAAAGAAAAAGAATGTCAATTTCATAATTTGAAAACATTTGTTGCAAGAAGGAGGTACTCCCCTTCCTGTTCTTCGGATTTTTTTCATAATTTTGCCTTGCTTAAGTTAATACTAAATATCTAAATTGATTCTTTTTTGGGCAACATTTGTTCGACTCAAAGAGTAGGGCTTGCCCAAATAACCTTATCTCTTAACCTTTGAAAGTTGGTGAAAATCAACTTTTAAAGGTTATCCTGAGTCAAATACTGTTATTTTCATAGTTTAAATATTATTTGAGTGTTTATAATCTAATATTATTAATAACTCCAATCTGCTTATACTATTAGAATACTACTTTAAACGAACTAAAACCACTGATTTAGAAGGTAGGTGAATGGATAGTTTGTTTCCTTTTTGTTTGACTTCCTCAAACCCGGAAATGTTAACTTCCTCCGCCTTTCCAAAATCATTGTATGAGTTTATCTTAGACCCGGTTATTACACTTGCGCTTTGAAGTTTCAGTTTATCCCCTCCCCTAAGTTCGCAGGTTAAATCAATTTCATTATGTGGATTTAAGTTGCTTATTGTAATGTTAACAGTACCGTCATCTGTTTTAGAGGCTGTTGCAGATAAAGAAGGAATGGATTCTTCGCCAAACGTATATTTATCTGATTTAATTACAGAAGGGAGCAAGGTTGCATCGTGGTGTACCTTGTACATTTTAAACACATAAAAAGATGGTGTCCGGACAAGTTGGCTGCCTTTTGTAAGGATCATTGCCTGAAGTACATTTACCGTTTGAGCGATATTTGCCATTTTAACCCGGCGGCAATATTTATTAAACAGGTCGAGGTTTACTGCGGCTACCAAAGCATCTCTCAATGTATTTTGCTGGTAGAGGAAGCCCGGGTTTGTCCCCGGCTCAACATCGTGCCAGTTCCCCCATTCGTCAACAATCAGCCCAACCCGGTTTTGCGGGTCGTATTTATCCATGATGTTGATATGTTTCTTAAGGAGTTCGTCCATGAACAATGTTTTCTTCAGGGTAGTAAACCACCCACCCTCATCGAACTCGGTTGCCGAACCTTTTTGTGCCCAGGTGTTGCAAACTGTATAATAATGTAAAGATATCCCCTGGAAACTTCTTCCGGGGGCACCGTTTTTCATCAATGTTTCCATCCAGTTGTAATCGGCACTGTTTGGCCCGCATGCAATCTTGTAAAGACGGTTTCCCCCATAATTTTTTATAAAGGTTGAATAACGCCGCACTTCATTGGCGTAATACCCGGGAGGCATATTTCCCCCGCATCCCCAGTTTTCATTCCCAACCCCCCAGTATTTAACTCCCCAGGGTTCTTCCTGCCCGTTGACCTTTCTTAGATCTGTCATTGGGCTTACATTGTCAGAATTCAGGTACTCAACCCATTGCGACATTTCCCGTACTGACCCGCTTCCCAGGTTCCCACAAATTACAGGTTCGCAATCGAGTTGCCGGCAGAGTTCCAAAAACTCATGTGTGCCAAAACTGTTATCTTCTGTTACACCGCCCCAATTAGTGTTAATCATTGTTGGCCGTTGGTCACGAGGGCCGATACCATCCATCCAGTGGTATTCATCGGCAAAACAACCTCCGGGCCACCGTAGATTTGGGACGCCAATTTCTTTTAATGCGTCAACAACATCATTCCTGATCCCATTATAATTTGGGATATCAGAATCCTCTCCTACCCAATAACCCCCGTAAATACACCTGCCCAGGTGCTCTGAGAAGTGCCCATAAATATGCCTGCTTATTCTTTCAGAGCCAAGGTCTGTGTTTATGATCAACCTATTTGACTGGGCCACAACATAGAAGAATGAAAAACTCAGGATAATAGTAGAAAGTAGTCTCATAATATTTAAAATATCTAATATCGTTTTTTGGGCAATATTTGTTTAGTCAAAGAGAGAGGCTTGCCCAGATAACCTCAGCTCTTATCTTTTAATAATTGATTTTACCACATTCTTCAGGATGCCATGCCAGGTCGGTCATCGGCCTGTCTGTTAACTACCAAAATAATCGGTATTGGCATCAGGACGGTTACTTAGGCTTGTAGAGGTGCCTGCCCTGGCGTGCAGCCTCAATAGCTTCCTTTGTATCCAGCAGCGAACCGGGGTCGCCCTGCCCCGTCATCCAGCGTCCCAGTTCGGCACGCATTATTGCCAAACGCCCGGCTTGCGAAGGGTCATTCGCAAGGTTTTCCATTTCATACCTATCCTCCGTAGTATGGTAAAGCTGCTCAGCCGGGCGGCGCATATACCGCTTCACCAGTTTATATATATAAGGGGCGGACTCTGTATCATACAACCAGGTTGCCCAATATGGGTTGTCCAACCCTCCGTCTCCATGTATGCCCATAAGATACTTCGCTATGTAAATCTCTTCGGGGCGCAGGTTGCTGATGTAGCGGTACTCTCCGTCACTCACTGTACGGATAGGGTACGCCGGCCCTTCAGGGATGTTATTGTGCATGCCGTATACAAACTCACGGTGCTTAGCTGCCTTGCCCAACAGCACAGGGAGGAAACTACTGCCGTCGAACTGGTAGCCCGGAGAGGCACCCCCCTCACTAGAAGGCCCGGCTGCTTCGAGTATTGTGGGGAGGACATCGGCATACTGCACAAGCGCATCGGTACGTTTGCCTGCGGGCACCTTGCCAGGCCAGCGTATGGTGAGTGCGGTATGCAGCCCTGTGTCCCAGCATGTCCATTTATTGCCTGGGAACTGCGAACCCTGCTCGGAGGTGAAAAACACCATCGTTTCACCATCTTTGCCTGTGCCTTTGAGTGCCTGCAGTATATCGCCGACCTGCCCGTCCATGTAGGTTACCTCGGCAA
>JAADGO010000018.1:8032-26876 GCA_013152355.1 Chlorobiota bacterium | reverse complement strand
ATCCCTCCTGCAATAGCCGATTGTGCCAGTAAAAAAAGGATTACTGGCATAAGTGTTAATTTCTTCATACATGTATTTTTTTAGGTTTAGAAACAAATTTAGGGTTTTAATTCAACCTGCAAAATTTTCCTACCTGAAAATCAGTTTATTGTAGGATTCTAAGAAACAGCTTGCCTTTTTTCAGGGTATTTATAAAAACATGTTTTCTAAAAGACACTAAATATGGATTGCCTCACCATAGGCTGCAGCAGCAGCTTCCATAACAGCCTCACTCATTGTTGGGTGCGGGTGTATAGATTTTAATAACTCATGCCCCGTAATTTCCAGTTTCTTGGCAACAACCAGTTCTGCAATTATTTCTGTAACATTGCCACCAATTATATGTGCCCCCAAAAGTTCGCCATATTTTGCATCGAAAACCAGTTTTACAAAACCATCCTTTTGCCCGGCTGCACTAGCTTTGCCACTGGCTGTATATGGGAATTTCCCAATTTTTACCTCGTAACCTTTTTCCCTGGCTTTTGCTTCGGTAAGCCCTACCGATGAGATTTCGGGGCTGGTATACGTACATCCCGGGATATTCCCATAATCAATAGGTTCGGGGTTTAACCCGGCAATTTTTTCCACGCAGGCAATCCCTTCGGCTGATGCAACATGGGCAAGGGCAGGGCCGTCTACGATATCGCCGATCGCATAAATACCCTGTATATTTGTCCGGTAGTACTCATCAACCTTTATTTTGCCGTTGGTTATTTCAATTCCTGCTTCTTCGAGCCCAATATTTTCTATATTCGGCGTTATTCCAACTGCCGAGAGCACTATGTCTGCCTCAACTACTACTTCTCCTTTTTTTGTTTTTATGGTTACTTTACAAAGTTTGCCCGATGTATCTACCTTTTCAACTGATGAACCGGTCAGTACCTTCATTTTCATTTTTTTGAACGAACGCTCCAGCTGTTTCGAAACGTCAATGTCCTCATTGGGGACAGCATTTGGCAAAAATTCAACCAATGTGACACTTGTGCCTATTGATTGGTAAAAGTATGCAAACTCGCTGCCTATTGCCCCTGAGCCGACAACAACCATCGACCCGGGTTGTTTACCGAGGGCCATGGCTTTTCGATAACCGATAATTTTTTTACCGTCTATTGGGAGGTTAGGCAATTCCCGCGAACGTGCCCCGGTTGCTAAAATAATGTGTTTTGCTTCGTGTTCCTCTTTTTGCCCGTTTTCATTGGTTACCTCAACCGTGTTTTTCCCTGCCAGCCGCCCAAAGCCGTTAATTATTTCAACCTTGTTCTTTTTAAACAAGAACTGTATGCCTTTGCTCATGGCCTCGGCAACATTGCGGCTACGTTTTACCATTGCGGCAAGGTCAGGTTTTACTTCTCCTTCAATTGAAACGCCATAATCGGCTGCATGTTTTGCATATTCGTATGCCTGGGCACTTTTCAATAGCGATTTTGTTGGGATACATCCCCAGTTCAGGCAAATACCTCCTAAACTTTCTTTCTCAACTACTCCTACTTTCATCCCTAGTTGAGCCGCTCTGATTGCTGCAACATAACCACCCGGGCCACTTCCTATTATAATAATATCATAATTCATAGTACAGTAACTTTTTTTATTTATCTGCTTTTGTAATATTTTTCAAGCAACTCTTTCGCTGCTGCAAAAGAGCTGGCCTCTTCGTTTAATACTTTCTTCTCAAATCTGGCTAACTCTTTTCTAATCAACGGGTTTTGATAAAATCCCTGTTTTAGTTGTTCGTTAATGGTTTCATACATCCAATACTTTGCCTGTTCATTACGTCGCTGGATAAAGAAACCGTTGTAAGAGGTATTTTTATGGTATTCACCTATCATTTCCCATATTTCACTAATCCCGGTTTTCTCTACTGCCGAACAAGTTAATACTTTTGGCTTCCATTTCGACTCACTTAGTGGGAAAAGGTGCAATGCATTAATATATTGGGTTTTTGCCAGGTCAGCTTTTTCAATATTATTCCCATCTGCTTTGTTAATGGCAATTGCATCAGCCATCTCCATAATACCTCTTTTTATTCCCTGGAGTTCATCGCCCGCACCGGCAAGCATAAGTAGTAAAAAGAAATCGGTCATTGAATGTACGGCTGTTTCGCTTTGCCCGACACCAACAGTTTCAATAAATATCGTATCGAACCCGGCAGCCTCGCACAATATTATAGTTTCGCGGGTTTTACGCGCTACCCCCCCTAACGAACCTGCCGAGGGGCTTGGGCGGATATAAGCATTCGGGTTGCCTGCAAGCTCTTCCATCCGGGTTTTATCGCCCAGGATACTGCCTTTCGACCGTTCGCTGCTGGGGTCGATTGCCAATACAGCCAATTTGCTGCCCCCCGAGGTTATATGCCCGCCCAGGGCCTCAATAAAGGTGCTTTTCCCCACGCCCGGCACACCTGTAATCCCGATCCTGATAGAATTTCCGCTATGCGGCAGGCATCTTTCAACTATTTCCTGCGCAATCTCCTGGTGTTCGGCCCTGGAGCTCTCTATAAGCGTAACAGCTTTACTCAGCAAAGGAATATCGCCGGCCAATATGCCATTGACATATTCTTCGGGCAGTAACAGTTTGCGGTTCTTTTTTAAAAAACTTTTTACCGCATCGGAATTTACAGAAGATGGTTGCTCAACCCCTTTGTTCACCGCTAAAGCTTTAAATTCAGGTGTGTTCTCAATATGGCGTGGATCGTTTTTGCCCATTTACAGAATCTTTTTTATACGAAAATACTATATATTAACGGGATTTTGAAATAAACAAAAAAAGTGCCGGAAGGTTTTACCCTACGGCACTTTTATATTTTGGTATAAATTTTAAACAGTCTTTAAGCTGCTTCTTAAGAACCAACCTTGATATTACTGCTGATACGTAGTGTAGATGTTGGTGATTTAGGGTCGTTTGTAATTACGGTTATTGATTTACTTTGCCGCCCCTTTTTACCCCTTGAGTCAAAAACAACTTTTATCGGAGCAGTTTCACCCTGGGCAATAACTGTTTTAGAAGGAGTAACGGCAGTACACCCGCATGATGATTTTACCCTGCGGATGATAAGGTCACTTTTTCCTTCATTTTTAATAATAAAGGTGTGCTCTGCTTTGTCGCCTTGTTGTATCTCCCCAAAATCAAACGTTCTTGAATCAAATGAAACAACAGGGGCATTTGCCAATTCTTCAGGAGTAAGTTTTGAGAAGTCTTCTTCAACTGTAGCGCTTACGCCAACAGAGCTTTTATAATCGTTACTGCCATCAACCGATAAATAGATCCGGCTGGAAAGAAAACCGTAGGTATTGGTTTTGCTTGCATCGAAAGTTGCTTCAAGGATACCTTTCCCTTTTGCCGGAATAACTTCAGGAGTCACTTTTGCAGTGATATAATCGGATGTTTTTTTAACACTAACTGTAATAGGCTTATCCGTATCATTCACTAATTCAAGTTTTTCTGTTTTTACTTCAGATTGTTTTATTTTTACAAATGAAATATGGTTACGTTTAACCCTCAGTTTCCCAACAGTCCTTGGGTATAACTCGGCGATGGTTTTTTTATGTTGCTGGACACTGCCTTTAATATTCAAAACTACGGTTGAATTAGAGGCATTCGACTGTACGGTTATCGTTTTATTAAATGAACCCGGCCTGTTACGTGGATTGTAACTTACTGTAATAACCCCTTTTTCTCCGGGGGCTACAGGTTCGCGTGTCCATTTTGGGGTAGTACAGCCACACGATGCACGCACATTGTTAAGCACTAGTGGCGAATTACCTTCATTTTTGAAAACAAACTCGGTTGTTTGAGGGCCTGCATCTTCTTTAAATGTACCGAAATCGTGTGATGTTTTCTCAAAAGTTATTTTTGCCATGTCTTGTGCATTAACAGTAATTGTGGCAGCAATAACCGTCAAAGCAATTGCAAATCGTAATAAATGTTTCATAATTATTAATTTTGGGTTAAAAAGAATTCTTTTTTAAGTTTAACAAATGTAAGAAGGGTAGGAGAATTATTTGTTAATCGGGGCAAGTATTTTGTTAACGATGTGTTAACGAAGCAACAAATAGTATAAATAATAATAGTTTCGGCTGAGGATCAGGGGGTAATTATGAAACGAAATGTTTTGAGATATATAATTTTCCTGGCAACCATTTCTGTTGCCGGGATTCTTTTGCTGCAATTTTTATTTTTAAAGAATTCTATAAAACAAACGGAAAAAACCTTTCACGAAAATACCACATTTGCCCTTGAGGAAGTTACCTATCAACTACTTGAATACAATAAAAAAGCCTATGGGCAGTCGGCTGAATTCAATACATTCTCATTGGTCGACAGGGTCTCAAACGAATATTACATCGTAAATGTAAATGACCGTATTGACTATGAGATTCTAAAATTCCACCTTATCCAGGAGTTTAAACGGTATGGCATAAATACCGACTTTGAATTTGCAGTGTATGACTGCGACAGCGATAAAATGGTTTATGGAGCTTATATATGTGCCGGCTCTGATTCGTGCGGCCACGAAAAAATATTTAATTTTGAGAAAAGCGATAAGTACACTTACTATTTTGGGGTGAATTTCCCCGACCGGTCGCCATTTTTTAATTTGAAGCTGAAAGCATGGTATTTTTCAACGATGCTGCTACTATTGATTATCTTCTTTTTTGGCTACACATTGTTTGTCATCATCAGGCAGCGGCAATTATCGGATATACAAAAGAATTTCATCAATAATCTGACCCACGAACTTAAAACACCAATTTCGGCAATCGGATTATCTGCCAGGGTATTGAACAACAAGGATATACTTAATTCGCCTAACCGCCTTTTTGAGTATGCCGGGATTATTGAGAAACAAAATAGTAAGCTATCGAAAAGTGTTGAAAAGGTTCTCAACCTGGCTTCATTGGAGAAGAATAATATCCAACTGAATCTTGAATCTGTATTCCTCGATGAAATTATTGAGGCTTCAGTTACCCAGTTCAACCATTCCGACCCCGGGAAAGACGCAGAAATCAACATACAAAATAACTTACAGGGGGTTAAATTAATAGCCGACAAGTTCCATTTTTCAAATATTTTGATAAATATCCTTGAAAATGCTGCCAAATATAGTGCAACTAAGCCGGTAATCACCATTCAGGCATCACAGGGAAAAAAACACCTGTTTGTAAGTATTATTGACAACGGCATTGGTATCCCTAAGGAGTTACGCCATAAGATATTTAATAAATTTTACCGGATACCCACCGGTAATGTACACAATGTTAAAGGTTTCGGCTTAGGGCTCGACTATGTAAAGAAAATAATAAAAGCCCATGGCTGGAAAATACGGGTGGAGGACAATCCATCTGGCGGGACTGTTTTTAAAATTATAATTCCCTCAAAGTCGTATGGAAAATAAAACAGGTAAAATATTATTGGTCGAAGATGACGAAACGCTAAGGTTCATTGTCAAAGATAACCTTGAGCAGAACAATTATCAGGTTGATACTGCCGAAGACGGGGAGCAGGCCCTTCAGTTGTATTCAAGCGGTGGTTACGCCATCATTATCCTCGATGTAATGCTGCCTAAAACGGATGGCTTTACTGTTGCAACGAAGATCCGTGAAAAAGACGAGGCAACCCCAATCCTTTTCCTTACAGCACGGGCTATGACTGAAGACAGGATTACCGGGTTAACCATTGGCGGAGATGATTATATTACCAAGCCATTCAGTATGGAAGAGCTTCTGCTTAAAATAAAGATATTCTTGCGGCGCAGCCAGGTAATCGGGCAAAATGACTCCCATGTGGTTTCTAAATCAATAAAGATCGGGCAGTTTATTTTCCGCCCCGATGAATTACAGCTTCAGCATAATGAAACAAGCCGGAAGCTGACCTTAAAAGAATCGGAACTGATACAACTCTTTGCTGCTAATTCGAACAGGGTATTGAGCAGGGGCGAGATCCTGGAAAAGATATGGGGGTCGAATGATTATTTCCTTGGGCGCAGCCTGGATGTTTTTATTTCAAGGTTGCGGAAATATTTTAAAGACGACCCGGCTATTAAAATTGTAAATATACATGGGCTGGGTTTCCGGTTTTCGGTAAAGAAAGAAAATTAAGCTATTTTTACATATCAAACTAATTTGAAATGAGCACTTCACAATTAATTATACTTATAATAGTTGGGTTGGCATCCGGCTTGCTTTCCGGGGTGCTGGGCGTAGGGGGCGGAATAATCGTTATCCCTGCATTAGTATTCATCCTGGGGTTTAGCCAGCACCAGGCACAGGGTACCAGCCTGGCATTTATGGTAATGCCGGTCGGGATACTGGCTGTCTGGAAGTATTGGAAAGGAGGCTATGTTGATTGGAATTTTGCTTTTGTGCTGGCCTTTACTTTTTTTGTAGGGGCTTATTTTGGCTCAATGCTCTCTGTAAATATTCCCGACAGGATATTGAAGAAGATATTTGGTATCCTGATGTTCGTTGTTTCCATTAAAATGATCTTTTCAAAATAAAAGGCAGTTCTGCTTTGGAAGAAAGAAAAAAACGGTTATTTTTGCAATCCGAAAATTAAAACAGTAAAGCTTTAGATAAAATCAAGCACAATGAAAAGGACATTTCAACCATCCAATAGGAAAAGGAAAAATAAACATGGCTTTAGGGAACGGATGTCAACTGTTAGTGGCAGGAAAATCCTTAATGCACGCCGTTCAAAAGGCAGGAAGAAACTGACAGTTTCTGACGAGCCAAGGCACAAAATTTAATTCAGGCAATAATTAATTGTCCAACAGGAAAGGTAAAGATTTTTAACTCTTTACCTTTCCGTGTTTAGTATAATATGAAATCATGCCGGTTGCCGGAATCAACCAGGATATTGCCCCTCAATCCACAATGAAGCATTAAATTTTCCTTTTTCTTCTTTCTTCATACTAATTTTCACTTATTTTTGTTTTTACAATACCGAAGGTCAAGTATAATAATTATGAGTTTTAAAAAATTCCTTTTAAGTGCTGTTTTCCTAAAGAATCTTTTTTTATCGATTGTAATACTTGCTGCCCTGATTTTCCTAACCATGTGGGGGTTGAAAATCTACACAGACCATGGGCAGGCCAGGCCTGTTTCCAATTTCATAGGGCTTTCAATTCCTGAGGTAGAGGAAATAGTGGCAAGCCACAACTTACGCTTTAAAGTTATCGACTCGGCTTATGTTGATAATGTAGCTCCGGGCAGTGTTATCGACCAATTGCCCAAACCAGGGTTTAGGGTAAAAGACAACCGGACCATATTATTAACCATTAATGCCAGCTCCCCAGAACAGGTAATGTTACCCAAGCTGAGGGGTATCTCTTTCAGGCAGGCTAAAGTATTGCTTGAAAATTGCGGCCTGGCAATTGGGAAAATCAGCCATCAGCCATCTGAATACAACGACCTCGTGTTAAATGTTCTGATCGACTCAACGGAAGTGTATATGGGAGAAAGTTATGCAAAAGGGACTCCCATCGACATTGTTGTAGGGAAAACATCCTTTTTAAAGAAAACGGCAGTCCCCGATGTTTTAGGGATGCCGGTAAGCCTGGCTAAATCAACCCTGAACGAGATTATGCTGAACACTGGTGTCGTGATCTACGATGAAACGGTCTTAACAAAAGAAGATACACTAAATGCTCGTATATGGAAACAACGCCCCGACCCAAGGATTACCCCCGAAACAGAACCGGGCTCCTCAATCGACATGTGGGCGACAGTTGACGAACTGAAGATTAACGATGCTATTAAATCACCTTATAAATAATAAAAATGCAGGAGAATCCGGAAGAACTTGATGAATTGGAAGAGAATGGGCTGTATGAGCATTACCGGCTAAAAGCCGACCCGGGGCAAAAAGCACTCAGGGTCGATAAATTCCTTTCAAACAGGATCGACAATGCCTCAAGAAGCCGTATCCAGTCTGCAGCTGAAGCCGGTAATATACTGGTAAACAAAAAAAAGGTAAGGTCGAACTATAAAGTGAAACCCGGCGATGATGTCCAGGTTGTAATGGACTTCCCCCGAAGGGAGTTGAAAATTATTCCTGAGGATATACCGCTTAACATTGTTTATGAAGACGAAGAACTGGTAGTAATAAATAAACAACCCGGGCTGGTGGTGCACCCGGGGCATGGGCATTACACAGGCACATTGGTTAACGCATTGGCGTACTATTTCAAGGGGTTACAGCTGTTCAGCACTAACGACCCGCGCCCGGGGCTGGTGCACCGTATCGACAAAGATACTTCGGGGTTAATGGTTATTGCGAAAACAGAAATGGCAAAAAATAAGTTGGCCATGCAATTCTTTGAGAAGACATCGAAAAGGAAATACCAGGCCCTGGTTTGGGGGAACTTAAAAGAGAAAGCAGGGACAATAACCGGCAATATCGGGCGTAGTTTAAAAAACAGGCAGGTGTTTACAGTATTCCCTGAAGGTGATTATGGGAAAAGTGCCGTTACGCATTATAAAGTCCTTGAAGAAATAGGTTATGTAGACTTAGTCGAATGCCAGCTGGAAACAGGGAGGACGCATCAAATCAGGGTTCACATGAAATATATCGGGCACCCGATATTTAATGATAGCAACTATGGGGGAGGGCAGATACTCAGGGGGACGACATTTACTAAATACCGGCAGTTTGTTCAAAACTGTTTCAAGGTGATGCCCAGGCAGGCACTACATGCAAAAATGCTTGGGTTTGTACATCCGGCAACCGCGAAGGAGATGGTATTTGACTCTGAACTACCGGATGATTTTATGTCGGTATTAAACAAGTGGAGGAATTATATTGCCAATAGAAACGACTAATTGATGAAACCAAATATTGCAGTTATAATCGGAGGCGACTCTTCGGAGATCGTTATAGCAGAAAAAAGCGGGAAAAATATCCTGGATGCAATCGACACCCAAAAATTCACACCATGGGTGGTACATATTGAAGGACGGAAATGGAGGGTGTTGCAGGAAGGGGAGGAGGTTGCCATAATTAACAAAGCGGATTTCAGCTTTTTGCTGGATAAGGTTAAAATAAACCTGGATTATGCTTATATAACCATTCATGGCACTCCGGGCGAGGATGGAGTATTGCAGGGTTATTTTGAGATGCTGAAAATTCCTTATTCAACTTCCGATGTCCACTCTGCTTCATTAACCTTTAATAAATGGTTTTGCAACCAATACCTGAAAAACTTTGGCGTACGTGTAGCAAAATCGATTAAACTGAATGAAGGTGAAGCGATATTGCCTGATAGAATAATCAAGGAGCTGGGAATACCACTGTTTGTCAAACCGAACAAGGGCGGCTCAAGTTTTGGTATCTCAAAAGTAAAAGATAAGGCTGGGCTGGAAGCAGCAATTAAGATGGCATGGGGCGAAAGTAATGAAGCATTACTGGAAGAATTTATTGAAGGGAGGGAGATTACATGCGGGCTTGTAAAATTGAAAGGCAGGAAAATTGTCTTCCCTCTTACTGAAATAGTGCCGAATAAAGAGTTCTTTAATTATGAAGCAAAATATACACCTGGTGTTGCTTCGGAAATAACACCGGCCAGGTTGCCGGAAGAGCTTGCCGAAGAATGCCGGGAATTAAGTTCGCGGATTTCCGACCATTGCAACTGCTCGGGAATAGTGAGGATGGATTATATACTGAAGGGTAATAAATTTTATTTCCTTGAGGTAAATACTACTCCCGGCATGACCGGAACCAGCCTGGTGCCACAGCAAATCAGGGCAATGGGGACAACATTAACAGAAATTTTGACCCTTATAATTGAAGAAGGGCTATCCTCTCGTTCAAACTAATTAACATTTGTGAATAAATTGCGTTTAAAACTTTATGATACAATAATGTTAATTTATTCTTGTCTTTACATATTAGTTGAGAGATTTGCACCAACCTTTAAAAGACAAATCGTTCTGTTTTACAGAAATTTTATACGCTTAGGATATGGCAGGTGAAAAGAAGAATACTATTTCAAAAATTACTTTGGAGCAATTAAATGCTCAGTACGGGAAGTTGCCGCCACAGGCAATCGAAGTCGAAGAGGCAGTGTTAGGGGCATTAATGCTTGAGCGGGATGCCTATGTTACAGTTGCAGATATTGTTGATACTGTAAGTTTTTATAAAGACGAGCATCAAAAAATATTTAATGCCATAAAACAACTGTCCACACACGAAAAACCGGTTGATTTGTTAATGGTTACCCAGGAACTAAAAGACCGTAACCAGTTGGACGAAGTAGGCGGCCCGGGCTATATTACCCAATTAACCCGGAGGGTTGCCTCTGCTGCCCATATAGAATTCCATGCAAGGATTATTGCCCAGAAATATATTCAACGCGAATTAATCAGGGTTTCTTCAGAAATACAGGTAAGGTCATACGATGACACTATCGATGTTGACGACCTGATTGATTTTTCAGAAACTTCGCTGTTTAAAGTTGCCGAAGGCAATATAAGGAAGGAGACAGTACCCATCCGCCCTGTTTTAAAAGAGGCGGTCGACCTTATTGAGCTGGCTCGCCACCGCAAAGACGGGTTGAATGGCGTACCCTCGGGCTTTATAGCTCTTGACAGGATTACCTCGGGGTGGCAAAAAACCGACCTGCTCATCATAGCGGCAAGGCCGTCAATGGGTAAAACGGCATTTGTATTGTCTATGGCGCGGAATATGGCTGTTGACCACAATAAATCAGTCGCCTTTTTTTCCCTTGAGATGTCATCGCTACAATTGGTAAACAGGTTGATTGCTTCAGAAACAGAACTGGGTTCACAAAAAATAAAAAACGGGAGGTTGGAAGATTGGGAGTGGGAGCACCTTCACCGTAAGATCGGACGCCTGGATAAAGCACCTATCTTTATTGACGATACCCCGGCCCTTTCAATATTTGAGTTCAGGGCAAAATGCCGCAGGTTGAAAATGCAGCACGATATCGATATTGTTATTGTCGACTACCTGCAGTTGATGACCGCAGGGATTGATATGAGGGGCAGCCGCGAACAGGAAGTCAGCCACATCTCCAGGTCGCTGAAAGCAATCGCTAAAGAGCTGGATATTCCTATTATTGCTTTATCTCAGCTGAACAGGTCGGTTGAATCAAGGGAAGGGAAGCGCCCTCAGTTATCCGACCTCCGTGAATCGGGGGCTATTGAGCAGGATGCAGATATTGTAGCATTTATCCACCGCCCGGAGTATTATGGCATTACCGAAGATGGCTCAGGGAATTCATTACTGGGTGTAGCCGAGATTATTATTGCAAAACACAGAAATGGGGCAACAGGCGAAGTCTACCTCTCTTTCCGGAAGGAATTGGCGAAATTTACAGATATGGAATCAAGTTTCCCGGATATTGGTGACGGGATAGATGCTACTTACAGTTCAAAAATGAATAAGGATAATGAGTTTGCAGAATCAGGGATTGAAAGCAATAAACAATTCGACAGCCAGGCAGGGACTCCTGCCGACCCCCCTTATTAACTGCTTTAGAACTTGTTTTTGTGCCCCGGGGCAATTGGGGTTGATGAATTGAGCCCTCAGACAGAATTGATGCGAATAGTACCGCTGTTTATGGAAATTTTTTAACTTTACTGCTTAATAAAAAAATCAAAATAACATGCTACCGTTTGGTATATTTACGGCACTTATTCCTTACAAAAATACAACCTGAACACATTGGGAATCTAAGATGATAATTTTGTCAATATTTCATACCTGCAAAGAATTTTTATGCCAACCATGGCCGGTATTTTATACCTGCATAGTAACTATTATTATCAATTTGCCATTTGGCTATCTAAGGGCATCATCCCGGAAATTTTCTTTTATGTGGTTTTTAGCTATCCATGCCCCTGTCCCCCTGGTAATCTTAACACGTAAGTTTTTCGGCCTGGGATTAACCTGGAGGTTAGCCCCGTTTTTGTTTGGCTCCTATATACTTGGCCAATGGCTGGGTAAAAAAATAAAGGAGGTATATGAACGTACTCCTCGGAATTAGGTTAATCAATATTGACCTTTGCTTAGAGACTGTCTAAAAGTTATCCTTTTCGTTTATCCAGCGTTGAATTTTCCTTAATCCCGAGGGCTCGGGGTCGCGTCAAATCCGCTTTGTCTAAACAAAAAAACCATTATAATAATTCCAAAAAACAAAATTTAGACAGTCTCTTAAAATATTCTACTTTTGATGGAATAAAATAAGCAAAAACAAAATGAGACATAAAATACTGATAATCGTATTGCTGCTTCTTTCCGGCATCCCAACCTATGCAGTTCAATTATTAATTCCGATGGACGAAACCCAAAAGGACCATTTAAAATCGTATGGCATTGCTTATTGGGTGCTTGAGCAAGGCATAGAGGTTAAGTGGCTGCTAAATTACAGGGGAGGGAGTTTCTTAATGCAGGACAGCCCTGAAATAGAGGACGAATGTATTATCAGGGGCGTAAGTTTCCAGGCTATTGCCGATGGGCAGGCTTCGGCTATCCTAAACGAAATTGCACGGCCCGAAGTCAACCAGGATGCGGTAAGTATGCACAAAGCACCTAAAATTGCTGTTTACTCGCCACCGAACAAACAGCCATGGGACGATGCCGTTACCCTGGTGCTTACTTATGCCGAGATAAAATACGATATTGTTTACGATGAAGAAGTTTTGAATGGGAAACTGGCTGATTACGACTGGCTGCACCTCCACCATGAGGATTTTACCGGGCAGTTTGGTAAGTTCTGGCGTATGTACCAGCACATGCCCTGGTACAGGGAAGAGGTCAAAATAAACAATGAAATGGCTAAAAGCCTGGGGTTTATGAAAGTGTGGGAGATGAAACAGGAGGTAGCCAAAAGAATCCGGCAATATGTGGTAAACGGAGGCTTCTTGTTTGCCATGTGTGCCGCAACCGATACTTACGATATAGCATTGGCTGCTTACGGGGTTGATATATGCCAGCCAATGTTTGATGGCGACCCGGCAGACCCTGAAATGGATGAAAAACTAAATTTTGACCAAACCATGGCATTCAGGAATTTTAAACTGGTAAAGAATCCTTATGAGTATGAATTTTCGAATATTGATAATACCAACAGGAGGAAGGTGAAAAGAGAAAGTGATTTTTTTACACTATTTGATTTTTCAGCAAAATGGGATGCTATTCCTACCATGTTATGCCAAAACCACACCAATGTAATCAAGGGGTTCATGGGGCAAACTACGGCATTTAACGAAGACCTGATCAAACCGGGGGTCCTGATAATGGGCGAAAACCGGGCAGCTAACGAAGCCAGGTATATACATGGTGAAAAAGGCAAGGGCTTCTGGACTTTTTATGGCGGGCACGACCCCGAAGATTACCGCCACCTTGTGGGCGACCCTCCTACCGACTTAAACTTACACCCCAACTCACCCGGTTACCGGTTAATCCTGAACAATATCTTATTCCCTGCCGCTAAAAAGAAGAAAAGGAAAACCTGATAAATGAAAAAACCTCCGGAGCGATAAGCCCCGGAGGTTTTAAATGATAATTAATATTGTTGGCTGATTATCTGCGGACCGGTTTTACTAAAGGCTTACTATTTCGTATAACTGCTGATTTAACAGTTGCAGATTTGAGTCCTGCCGGATCCAAAGTAATAGTAGCTGTAAAGTCTGCATTAGCCATATAGCCATTGTCGAAGCACCACTGAGATGGGTTAAATCCTTCCTGGTCCAGAACATATGTTATTGTCATCACAGGATATTCGCCACTGTTGTCAATGGTGCCGGAACCCACGATAGAATATGGGTATTCAGTTCCTTTGTACAATGTGGTAATATAAGCCTGGTATGGAATGTCGACTGTGCCGGCATCCAAATCAATGTTAATAATAACATCTTCCTGGGCAACAACTTCTTCACCCCAGAAATCTAACATCCATCCGAATACTAATCCGGTAATTAATAAATTACCATCGCAGTCCAATCTTGTAGACACCTCGCTTGGATATTCAAATTCAGTATCTACACCATACCATGCACCTGTAAGAGGAGGAAGCCCGCCGACTTCTTCAATAGTATAAGTGCTGCCTGTTTTTATTATTTTAGCAAGTATGAAATAATTGGACGGGCATATAGTGCCGGTGTTTATAGCATTTGCAAAATCGTATGAGAAACGCTCAATTACACCTAATTGCTCAAATGACAAGCTTAAATTAAGGTCTCTGACCGGGAGGTCCAGAGCTGCATAGAAGTCAGCTACTACCAAATATTCGCCATCAGCCATTGACCCTGACATGGTATAACTTTCAAACGACCCTCCATCGGCACCGCCTAAGATCGTAGTATAAGGGCTATCGGTAATTAACAGCCTTAAGTCAGCCAGGTCGGTGGGAGAGATGTCATTACCTAAATTGTCTGTCGTTTTTATCGAAGGTTCCCAGCTTAAACCAATCACCAAATCATCGCCTGTCAGGTTTTGTATAGAAAACTCAACTGTAATTGGCGTTAAATTACCATTGGCAGTAGTTTGGTCCCCGATTTGAATTGTCAGGGATTCGGTATCCTCAATAGCATCATCGCTAAGGATCTTAATACTCCCTTTTGCAGAAGTTGCCCCGGCAGGGATGACTATTGTACTCGTTAGTTCATAATCGCTGGCAGAAGCTGTTCCGTCAATTTGCTTTACTGCCAGGTGTATGTCAACTATCTGAGGCTCGCTCAACGTAACAGTAAACTCATATTTTGTGTCGTTCTCAACCAATGTAACAGGGCTTGTAAACCCAGCTGTTATGGAGATAGTTGGCGAACTAACCTTAAGTGTACTGTATCCGGTATAGTCTTCATTGTCACAGCTGGTTACGAATAAGCTTACAATAGCCAGCAGTGTGACAGAAAAGAATATATTTTTTATTTTCGTTCTCATATTTTGAAATTTTAAAGTGTTTAGTCAACTATCTTTTCCATTACCTGATAAAATTCCCTTGGCCCCGAACCGGCGGTATAATATCCAAAAGACATTACCAAACGGTCTTTGCCGTTGACGTCATCCTTAATAACATAATTCGAGCTCCCACAATTTACATTTGTCAGGTCACTCAAATTTAATTCGCAGGTTGTTAATGGTTGCCCGTTGAGTGTTTGTGTAACACCGTTCCATTCAATCGGGTATGTAATGGTACCGTCTTCTTCAATCTGGAAATACAACTCGTTGTCCAACCAGGCACTTAACCCGTTCATTTTATATGTCTTGGCATCTATTGATTCAAACAGGTATTCATCGTACCAGTAATCGCCAGCACTGGACAATACTCCAATCCTGTAGTATAGCCCTTCAATAAACTTGTATCTTCCGGCAAAACGGGTAGCTACGGTAACTTTTGTTACTTTTGACTGTTGAACCACGTTCCCCAGGCTGTTTAAAGAAACAAACCTGAATTGCCAGTAATCACCAATTTGATAATCGCCATCTTTGTCAGGAAGGGGATTGCCATCCAGAGTTAAACCGGCAATAAGGTCATTAAATGAAAAGCTGAATGACTCAATACTGGTTTCCGGTTTGCTCAAATCTATGGTTTTAAATAAAACTTCTTCAGAAGTTTTCCCAACGCTAGTAAAAGATTTATAGATTTCAACTTTGGTTGTTTTAACCTTGCCTTGATAAACTTTCATTGAACAGTTATAAGGGCCACTATTACCAACAACATAATTTATTGATGGATTCAGCAGCTCGACAAGACCTCCTTCTACCCCCGTAACAACATCTTCACTCTCTTCGCAAGATGGCATTACAATAAATGATAGAAGCAAAATGGATAAAATCTTTATTATTTTCATAATTCTTTATTTTAATATGTTAATTCATCCACCAGATCGGCGTTGTTAATTCATCAGGCCCCTGCTGTTGTATAGCCTTCTTATAGTTTTCAGTATTAATTGAAACTTCTGATGACTCATATTTCAGCCTGCTTGGTATCTCATTAATATACCCGTCAGCAGCCGGTGTTAAAGCAGGGTATTTAGTCCTCCTCCACTCTGTCCAGGCTTCGAAGCCCTGAGTAAACAGGGATATCCATTTTTGAGTGCCAATTTGCTCCATGGCTTTTGTAGCATCGTAGGCAACTATGTTTTGTGCCATGTACCCATCTGCTGCAGATGCAATATCATTTTCAGCAAATGAATTTTTGATAGCTGCGTTATAATATTCTTTTGCGGCATCGTCTCCTCCTGAGATAAGCCCTCTCTTAGCTGCTTCTGCTTTTAAGAACAATAGTTCGGTGTAAGAAAGGATATACCCGGGAGCTGTTGGTTCCAGGTATTTTTTTCCTATTGCAGAAACATCGTCATACCCATAACCTGGGAGCGGAGACTCTTCATAACCTGAAGGTTTTCCGACATATTCGCCACTGTTAACGGCCTTTTGCGCATAAACAGCTATCCTTGGGTCTGAATAATCAAGTAATTTATCGATAAATGTTTTAGCCAGTTTAAACTCACCGCGGCCACCGGCAACGATGGTTTCATAAATCGGGTTTGCTTCAGGAGATGAAGATAAAAATACCAGTTTAGCTTCATCGTTGTTTGATGCAAACAGGTGCCCGCTATTTACTAATGCCTGAAGTTGGCTGCCAACATCTGTCTTTTTCCACGATATTCGCATCAACGACCTGAATTTCAGGGAGTAGGCAAATTTAAGCCATCTTGAAGCATCTCCTCCGTACATTATGTCCATTCCCGGGCTGGTAGAGCCATTGCCTGAAGCAATAAGAGGCATTGCCTGGTCGAGTAATGATATAATACCATCGTAAACAACCGACTGCTGGTCATACACAGGTGTAAAATTCGCTTCACTCGGGCCTTTAAGTGCCTCGGTAAATGGAATATCCCCATAAAAGTCAGTAAGAGTAGCAAAACAGTATGCTTTTAATACCAAAGCAATCCCCTGGTTTACGTCATTACCTTCGTCAACTGCTAAATTATACATTTGATTAGCATTTGAAGCAGCGGTATAGAACCTGTTCCAAAGGTTGTCCATTGTGGTAATGCGTGGTTTATACCTTTCAGGGTCGTTGTACTGAATCATAGATATGTGCTGCACCCATGACTCACCACACTCAAGTCCGTTAAATGTAGAATAGATCTCGTTAGTCGTACTTCGTACAACCGTTCCTATAATCATACTCGATGGGATGATTACCGGGTCGTCAATGTTAGCATTGATCTCCTCGAAATTTTTATCACAACTAAAAAGTATTAAAGTTGTAATAAATGTCATTAAAATATATTTTATATTTTTCATATCACGCATGTTTTAAAATTTTACTTTTAAACTGACCCCAATACTCCTGGCAGAAGGTAACTGGCCAAATTCCTGGCCCTGTTGGGAGTTCGAATTATCAAAACCTGTTTCAGGATCAATGTGAGGAGCTTTTCTGTATAATATTGCCAGGTTCCTTCCGATTAAAGATAGATTAACACTCTCTAATCCCAAATCTGAAGCCAAACTTCTGGGCAAACTATAACTTAAAGCTACTTGACGTAATTTTACGTAGGAAGCATCAAAAACCGAAGTCTCGACAATATCATTACTGTAAGCATAGTGGTTAAATGTTTCTGCACTGACAACCACATTGTTTGGGACGTAAGCTCCTTCGTCATTCAACATAACGCCATCTCCCACAATACCGGTTTCCCTTCCAACGAGTGTTTCGTTGAGGATACCTGCATACCTGCCCCATGCAGAGGTCATTGAATAAACTTCTCCGCCTATTTTCGCGTCAACTAATGTACTGAATGAAATATTCTTATAATTGATTCCCAGGTTAACACCACCGGTCCAGTCTGGTTCAATACCTCCAAGTACCTTGGTTTCTCCTATTACCGGTAACCCATTTCTGTAAATTACATCGCCTGTTGCTGTCCTTGCAAGTGAAGGGCCAACAATCACACCGTAAGAATAACCTTCCCGCACCTGCAGGTCCATATTCCACATACCTCCAATGATTAATGATTCATCGTTATTGGAGTCGTCTTTACCGGCTTTTATAACCTTATTGCGGTTTCTTGCGAAATTGATATCTACGTCAACCGAGAAATCATTCCTGCTTTTAACAAGAGTACCTCCCAATTGTATCTCAATACCTTTATTCCTTAATTCGCCAATGTTATCCCAAACACGTGCAACACCGGAAGCCCTTGTAACCTGAACAGGGATAACCAGGTCGGTACTGGTTTGGTCGTATCCTGTAACAGACAGCCTTATCCTGTTATTAATCATCCTGAGTTCAATACCTCCTTCAAGCCCGATTGTTGATTGAGTCTTGATATTGGTATTGTTTAAGGTTGCCGGGTAAGCTCCAAAAGTGTTCCCGTTCCATGGTAAAGAAGACAAGGCATATACCGGTAGGATATCTGACGGGCCTAAGGGGCCAAATCCCCCAACTTCGGCCCAGCCACCTCTTACTTTCAAATAATTAAGAGTGCTTGACTTAATATCAAACATATCGGTAATAATTGCGCTTAATGTAACAGATGGATAGAAGAAAGAATTGTTGGCTAATGGTAAAACGCTTGCCCAGTCATTCCTTCCTGTAACACTCAGGAAAAGATATTCCTTATAAGATAATTCCCCAAAACCATAGAGGCTGTTAATTGCTGACTCTGCATGCCGGTTTCTGTTAAAGAGGGTGGTTCCGGCCAGCATATTGCCTAAGTTATATAATCCGGGTAATTCCAACTGAACCGCCCTGTAATCAAATGTTGTTTTACGGTACATCCTGTTTCCACCAAAACTTAAATTCAGTTTGAAATCATCTGTTATCGACTTATTAAAG
>JAADGO010000018.1:0-7943 GCA_013152355.1 Chlorobiota bacterium | reverse complement strand
AAACCTCCAATAAGTCGGGGCATCGCCTGAACTACCTTTAGCCCATCTTACGCTTGTTTTGCTTATGTAGTTGTCCATACCGATATTACCGGAGATACTTAACCAGTCTGTGATATCATAATTTAACCCAAAATTCCCTATAATCCGGTTTCTGTTAAAAACATTCTTGTTTGTTTCTAATTGCCAGTAGGGGTTATTTTGGAATTGGGTATTCCAGTTGATAGGCAGCGAACCTGCACCATAAGTGGAACCAGGTAAAGCTACCGGCAGGTTTCTCCAGTCTTTAAGCAAACTGAAATCAACCTGGCGTCCGGCCCAGATGGTTTGTTGTACAACATTTGACCCGTCATAGCCCGAATTAGGTAAATTATCACTGTCTGATTTAATGAAATTAACATTGAATTTTGCCTGGAACTTTTCGGATAGCTTATGAGACCCTGAAGCTTTTACATTTATCTTTTTGTAATCAGTAAATGGAATCATACCTGTTTGGTCAAAGTAACCAAGTCCTAACCTGAAAGTAGTCAGGTCGTTCCCTCCTGAGAGAGCTATATTTGTCCTTGATGTCACCCCTGTTTCGTAAAAATCTCTTACATTATTAGGATGCGACACCCATGGTTCCGGTTGAGGGTTGTCAGGGTTGTTGATATAAGAGCTAAATTGCATAAATTTCAAGCCGATATCCAGGGGAGGCCCCCAGCTTTCATCAACTCCTCCGTCTCCGGCAGTACCATTAATATATTCAAAAAAATCTTTATTTGGGCCTTGCCCATACGAGTTTTGATAGTCAGGAATAACCAAAGGCCTTTCAAAAGTTACACTTTGAGTTATTTCTACGCCCAAAGCTTTACTTTTAGCCCCTGTTTTGGTAGTGACTACAATTACACCGTTTGATGCCCTGATCCCATATAGGGCGGCTGCATTTGGCCCCTTTAAAACATCAATAGATTCAATGTCTTCAGGGTTAATGTCAGCAATACCGTTTGGTAGGTCGAAACCACCACTACCTGTCGTAGTCCCGTCATTATTGTTCGAAACAGGTACGCCGTCAATAATAAATAATGGCTGTGTATTCCCAAAGATTGAACTGGCTCCCCTTAATATAATACGGGAAGAAGCACCAACTGCTCCAGAACTGTTTGTGATATGCACCCCGGCAATCCTGCCACTTAACGAGTTGACAACGTTAGCTTCTGGCGCTTCATTGAGTTGGTCTCCACCAACTGTTTGTACAGCATAACCCAAAGACTTCTCACTTCTTTTTATACCCAAAGCAGTTACAACAACTTCGTCAATCCCGATGGTTTCAGCTTCCATCACCACATCAATTTTACCTGATGTAATTGCAACTTCCTGGGTTTTCATGCCAACAAAACTAAAAACAAGTGTGCTGGCATCATTTGGAACAGTCAAACGGTACTCTCCGTCCATATTTGTTATGGTGCCAAGAGTAGTACCTTTCACCGACACAGAAACTCCAGGAATAGAGCCACCATCTTCCGAAGAAGTAACTGTCCCTGTAATTTCCTTGGTCTGTGCAAATAAGACCTGAAGCCCTATTAAGAGCAGGGCTAATAACAGTGCAACTTTTTTCATAGAAAATAGTTTTAAATTAAAAAATAAATAGTATTAATTTTTTTTTGTCCCCTTAAGATTTATTGTTCTGGAAAATTCCCCCCAATTTTCCAATGTTACAATTAAAAGTATAAGCATCAATTAAAACGTTAATATACTTTTAATTGTCAAACAATACTCTCAAATGTTAAAAATTATTAATTAGTACAAATTTAAGAAAAGAATTGAATCCACAAAGAGTCATATGTCACTTGTAGCATATTTCAGCCGAATTTCTTCTCAAGCCACTGTCTTCCAATGCATAAATCTATTTTTTGAATTCTCATCTTTTGCTTAGATGTGTCTAATATAAACTATTTTAAGGAGATATTAAAGAAATAATTTCAGTTGTTTCAAATTATTTATCCGGTAGGTGGCTGTTTTCGAATGCCGGATATACCCTCTTTCTTTTTCAGAAATGCTGTCGCTACCTCCCAAATTAAAGTGTACCTGGTCTATTCCGGCATTTAAAGCCCCCAATACATCAACCTCCCATGAGTCGCCAACCATAAGGCTGCTTTGCTTACGTGAATTGGATGATTTTAAAGCATACTCAAAGATTACTTTGTCAGGCTTATGCGACTTGACTTCTTCTGATACAAAAATACGTATGAAATAGTGCGCTAACCCCGACTGTTCCAGCTTTTTTAACTGAACCTCTTTAAAGCCGTTTGTAATAATAAACAACTGGTAGCCTTTGCTTTTCAGGTACTCCAGCACTTCAAATGCATTGTCGACCAGGGCTTTTTGCCCGGGCATTGCCTGTAAATAATCGTTATTGAAATTTAGCGCATCATGCGATAGTCCAAAGGTATCGAATGTCTTCCCGAACCTTTCAATAATTAACTGGCTTTTTGATATGCCTTTATTCCTGTAACTCTCCCAGAGCTGTGTATTAATGCCTTCGTAAGTGCTGAAAAAATCATTAAAATCAGGAATGTCCTTATGAAGGTTATTTTTTTTGAATGCTATCTTTAGTGCCTCGTATGAATTTGTATTGAAATCCCAGATAGTGTTGTCGAGGTCAAAGAAAATATTTTTATAACGCTTTTTCTTTTTTACAGACATATATATTATGTTTTACAGAAAAGTGCAAATCGGATGTATTTAACAATACTGCGATTGAATATTTATTCATTTTTTTTGCATATTTTAACATTTTTTAATAATTACCAAAAGAAATCGCTGATTTTGTTATCATAATATTTAGCTCCCGCTCTTTTTCCCTTTTCCCTCAACCACAACTACAATTTCACCTTTAACGGCCTTTTCCCCAAAATGGGTTACTGCTTCCGATAAGGACCCCCTGAATATTTCTTCATGCAATTTCGACAATTCCCTGCACACACAACACTTCCTTGTTTCTCCAAAATATTCTGAAAGTTGTTGCAGCGTTTTCACCAACCGGTACGGCGATTCGTAAAAGACCATTGTCCTTTGTTCGTCCTCAAGCAACGAAAGTTGTTTTTTCCTACCCTTTTTTGTGGGGAGGAATCCTTCAAATGAGAATCTCCCGGAGGGTAGGCCCGAAACAACCAATGCAGGGATTAGAGCCGTTGCCCCCGGCAGGCATTCAATTTCAACTCCTTTTTCAATACATTGCCTTACCAGTAGGAATCCGGGGTCAGAGATACCTGGAGTCCCGGCATCGGAGATCAGGGCTACATTTTTTCCGTCAACAATCTGCCCTGCTATCAATCCAACCGTTTTGTGTTCATTAAATTTATGATGGGAGGTTATCCTGTTTTCAATGCCATAATGTTTTAATAACTTTAGAGAGACTCTTGTATCCTCTGCTAATATCAGGTCAACCTCTTTCAACATACGCACTGCCCTGTATGTCATATCTTCAAGGTTCCCAATAGGTGTTGGCACCAAATATAGTTTGCCGGGGCTACTCATTCGCAAAACGCCTTTTAACCAAGCTGATAAATTTTAAGCTGGTTTCATTTTTCTTCCACTTGAAATTATCCCTCAGGTATGCAACAGCTTCCTGGATAGAGTTCATGCTGTCGAGCTTAACCAATGCTGAATTAAAGTCTTCCCCGTTGCCATCAAATAGTTCCCGTGTAAATAAAAAACGGTCGTTTATACCAATTGCCGATTCCAGGCTGCTCAATGGCCTGTTTGAAAGTTTATACTCTAAATTGCCACTGCTGCCGGAGATCATGTCGTTTACCGACTTCTCCTTCAATAAGCTGTCGCCCAATGTCCGGGCCTTTTCTTGCTGTTCATCCTCTTCATTGAGTGGCATCTCATCCCGGCTGTTATTGTCGGAGCCTTCGTTTTTTTCCTCCTGTATAGGAGTACCCTCCTTATCCTCCATAGCTTTTTCAGGCTTTTCCTGCCCAACAGGTGCCTTTGCTTTCTCAAATCCGGCAGGACTCTTATTCCCCTCTGGTTTTTCTTCCTCTGCAATCTCCTCAACAGCCTTCTCCGTTTTTATTTCAGGGGCAGGTGCTGCAGTTTCTTTGGGAGGTTGGGTGGCAAATGCCTCGGCAGTGCCGGGTTCGTTCCGGTTTTGAAGAAGCTCAAGTAATTGCCTTGCCCCTTTTACCCTGGTTTGCAGGAATTCAATCTCCAAAGGCTCGTAAGACCTGTTTAATTTTATACCCGAGATTAAATTTTCCATCTCGAGCATATCTTTAATTAAAATATTGATCAGTTTATAATTTTCCATGCTGAATAAGGATAAGAATATCTTTGTTTATCTTTATTTTTGTAAAAATAGTAATTGAAGTTGTTTAAAGTCCAAATGTAATGATGAAAATGAATTATTTTTTTGTAGTGTAAGGCATTTTTGATAAGCATAGCCGTAGCTATGTATGGTTGGAGAAAATAACGAAACAATACGAAAAAAGAAACATTTTTTAATTTATAGATTGGACTTCAAACAACTTCATTATACAACATAAACGCTAAATGTTTATTGAAAAGGATTTAAATATCAGTAAGGCCGGCATTATTGAGGTCATTGCAGGGTCGATGTTTTCAGGGAAGACAGAAGAATTGATCAGGCGGCTGAGGCGGGCAATGATTGCCCGGCAGAAAGTCGAAATTTTTAAACCAAAGATCGATGTAAGGTATTCCGACAGGGAAGTGGTTTCGCACGATGATAACTCAATCCTTTCGACTCCGGTTGAAAACTCAGGTAATATTATACTCCTTTCCGGCAATGTTGAAGTGGTAGGGATTGATGAAGCACAGTTTTTCGACATAGGGCTGATTGATGTTGTTAATAAATTGGCAAACGCAGGGATGCGCATAATAATTGCAGGGTTGGATATGGATTTTAATGGAAAACCCTTCGGCCCTATGCCGCAATTGATGGCTATAGCCGACCATATTACCAAAGTACATGCTATTTGTGTTAGGTGTGGCAGTATTGCACAATTCTCGCACCGCCTGAGAGAGAAAGAACAGGTTGTGCTTTTAGGCGAGAAAGAAGTTTACGAACCTCTTTGCCGTTCATGTTTCTTAATTACCCGGCATTAATTAACATGTATTTCCTGATTCATTCAGGTGATCCGCCTATATTTGAAAAAATAATGATGTAAATTATGCGACTTAAAATAGAACATGCAATTAACAATTGTATACTTATAAGCGATTTCTCGGGGCAGGTAGCCAGCCCTATCGAAACAATCTTGCAGAATGTAGATTTTCTGACAGACGGAGATACCCGTGAAAAGGTAATTATCTTTTCCGGTATCGATATGCAGGAAACAGGGCACGATTGGTATGAGGGCATTAATATACAGCTGAAGAAAGCAGGTTTTAGCTATTTTATAGGAATCGGTACAGGTTTTATTACTTATGCATCAACCTTCGATATCGATAAATACCTGTACAATTCATTTGAGGAATTCTTTTTTCATTTTAATAAAAAACAATTTACGGATGCTACTATTATAATTACAGGGGGTAATAAACCTGTTTTGAAACAAATAGCTTCACTCCTCCAGCTAAATACTTATCAAACTGTTTTTGAAGTGGGGCTCAATGCCATGGCGGATAACCTGAATAGTTTCAGGTCGTTTTTAAAGCCAACCACTAAGATTATGGTGATGGTAAAAGCATTTTCGTATGGCACCGGCACTGTAGAAGTGGCTAAGTTCCTTCAAAAACAACAAGCCGATTACCTTGGGGTTGCAATAGCCGATGAAGGCGTTTTGCTGCGAAAGGAGGGGATTTTTGTCCCTATTGCCGTAATGAATCCTGAAAAACAAAGCTTCCCGAAGATTATTGATTACCAGCTTGAACCCTGTATTTATACGTTACCGCTTTTGATTGAATTTACCCGTTTCCTGGCCAGGAAAGGTATCACTGATTTCCCGGTACACTTAAAACTGGACACAGGTATGAACAGGCTGGGGTTTAAAAGCCCTCAGCAATTAACGGAGGCAGCAGATGTGATTAAAAAATCGGGGAATATAAAGGTGCTTTCCGTATTTTCACACCTGGCAGGAAGTGACGATGCTGTTTTTGATACATTTACCCTTGAGCAATTTGAAAAATTCACAACATTATCAGAGTTGTTTATTTCAAATTTCAGCTATAAAATAGGACGGCATATCCTGAACTCATCGGGAATTGAAAGATTCCCCGAATACCAGTTTGATATGGCCCGCCTGGGGATCGGACTGTATGGGGTATCCCGGACAGGGTTGAACCTTAAGAGTATTGGTACGCTGAAAACCACCATCTCGCAGATAAAGTCCGTCCCGGGAAATGAAACGGTTGGGTACAGCCGGAAAGGGATAATTAACGGACCTTCGAATATTGCAACTATCCCGATAGGTTATGGCGATGGATATAGCCGTATTTTTGGGAATAGGAATGCACGGGTTTATGTAAATGGCTTATATGCCCCGGTAATCGGCAATGTTTGTATGGACATGTGCATGGTCGATATTACCGGGATAGAAGCAGAGGTTGGAGACGAAGTGGAACTTTTTGGCAGCCATGTTACGATATTTGAATTGGCAGAAAAGGCGGCAACCATTCCATACGAGATACTAACGAATATTGCTAAACGGGTAAAACGTGTTTATATACTGGATGCCGGTTAAAACAATTCCCATTTATTATATTTGGGGGCTAAAATTTAGAATATATGCTTAAAATATGTGCACTTGCTTCGGGAAGCAACGGCAATTGCTATTACATTGGGAATGGAGAAGAGGCAATATTAATAGATGTTGGCATCACTGCCAGGCAGGTTGTGCTGCGAATGAAGGATAAGGGCCTTGCCCCTGAGATGCTGAAGGCTGTTTTTATTTCGCACGAACACAGTGACCATGTGAGAGGAGCCAGGGTTTTGTGTAAGAAACTGGATATCCCTGCCTATTATTCTAAAAAAACTTATGAATCGGTTAATCGTACTCACCAATCTTTGGCAGTGAGGTTTTTTCAGCCGGGAATAAGCATCAGAGAGGGGGCTTTTACGATCTATCCGTTCCTGAAGAACCACGATGCCCGGGAACCCTGCTCATTCAGGGTAGAATACAGAGGGCTTAGTGTTGGTGTGTTTACCGATATTGGCGAGCCTTGTGGGAATGTTACATCCGAACTCAGCAAATGCCACGCCCTTTTCCTGGAGACCAATTACGATGAAGAGATGCTATGGAGCGGGCTCTACCCGGCCTACCTGAAAAAGCGTGTTGCCTCCGGTATTGGGCATCTGTCGAACAAACAGGCTTATGAGTTATTGAATGAGTTTGCCCACCCCGGGTTGCAATGTATTTTTATGAGCCACCTATCCGGAGAAAATAATACACCCGCCCATGCTTTTTCTGAATTGGAACCTTTGAAAGCCAAATATGACATAAAACTGGCAGACCGGTATATGCCGAGTGAGATTTTTAAGGTGAAATTATAATTTATTGGCTGTTTAAAAGATTATTACTTAATGCCTGTAGTGTTTTTTTCTTATTCGCCTCAGTTACCAGCACCGAAATATTGTACCGGCTTCCTCCATAAGAGATCATCCGGATAGGTATCCCGTCAAGGGCATTGAACACTTTTGAAGCAAATCCGCGCTCTTCCTTAATTATGTTGCCTACAATACATACAATCGACAGGTTTTTATCTATTTCTACTATCCCAAACCGGTTCAGGTCACTGACTATCTCTTCAAGATGGCTGGTGTCGTCAATCGTTAATGATACCGCTACTTCCGAAGTAGATATCATATCAATCGGGGTTTTATACTGTTCGAATATCTCGAATATCCGTTTCAGGAAACCATAGGCCATGAGCATTCGGTCCGACCTTATTTTTATTGCGGTAATCCCGTCTTTTGCAGCTACGGCTTTTATTCCTTCACC
>JAADGO010000043.1 GCA_013152355.1 Chlorobiota bacterium | reverse complement strand
AAAAGAATGGGTAATGTATTCTGGGGAACTGACAATTTGACTTTAAACAACTTCTATGATATATGCATCTATTTATTCGGCAAATAACCGGATTTTTGGTGGCAGCTATGTTTTAAAGCCGATATAATCATGAATTTTCCACTTTCTTTTTCAGGTTTTGAAAGCCTTCGCCCAGGATCTCCTTCGCATCGGTTACCGTAATAAATGCATCCGGGTCTATTTTACTGATATATTCTTCAAGGATTGCCACTTCGCGCCTGCTTACAACGGTATATATAACCTTTTTCTGATTGCCGGTATAAATGCCTTCGCCATTGAGGTAAGTGCCCCCACGTTCTAAATCAACAATTAACTTATTCCTTATTTCTTCATGTTTGTCTGAAATTATCATAAGCGCTTTATTATAATCGACCCCCTCTAAAGTAATGTCGATAACTTTCCCGGAGATGTATATAACAATCAATGAATAAAGCGGGATGTGCCAGTCTTTAAATGCAGCCAACGCCAATAATACTATTGCTGAGTCGACATAAATCATCAGTCGCCCCAGTTGTAATTTTGTATATTTCGCAAGGATCATAGCTATGATATCAGACCCTCCTGATGTTGCCCGTGATTTGAATATCAGCCCAAGCCCGAAGCCAACCAGCACTCCCCCGAAAATAGACGACAACAATACGTCATCCACTAAAGGCATATCCTCTTCAGGGCGCAGGTACATAATCATATCGATAAAAAAAGAGGCCAGTATAAAACCAACTACCGTTTTCACACCAAACCTGGGGCCCAGTACCTTAACTCCAATAATGGTAAGAGGGATATTCAGGATCAGCCCGAAAAGCCCTATTGGTATCCCATTGGGCCAAACAGAAAACAACCCTTTGGTAAGGTGGTGTATGATTATTGCTATTCCAAACACTCCCCCCGGCACAATTTTGTGGGGCGAAATAAAATAAACAAAACCTGCCGCCAGTATAAATGTCCCGACTAAAATTAAAAGGTAATTGGCGAACCATTCACGACTAAATAATTTATCTTTTGTAATAAATGCCATGTCTTAATTCTTTTTTGCAAAGCAACGAAAAATTAAGCATACAAATCTTTGATATTTATCATGGATTTTCTTTGTATTGATTCAAAAAAGAAATCCCAAAGGGATGGAATGTAATAGCACAGGGTGCAGTGCAACGAAACCCTGTGATATTGAATTGATATTCAAGCAAAAGCCCTGTAAGGGCGGTACAGCCTACCGCCAAGCCAAATTGACAACCCCAAACGTACCGTCCAGCATATTCCAGGTATACCTAACCAGTACTTAAGGTAGACTAAAATTAAGAAGCTGGATAAACTAAAAGGATAATTTTCGGGCCGCCTCTTATTATCGGAAATTCTTTATAAATTTGCCAACTCTTTATACTTTATACAAAATTTTAGGATTATACTCAATGTCGTCTGGCAAAAACAAAGTAGCGGTAATAGGAAGTGGTAGTTGGGCAACAGCTTTGGCTAAGATATTGCTTGAAAACCTGGGCGGAATTAATTGGTATTTCAGGAATCCAGAAGATATTGGCCAGTTTATAAAGTTCAGGCACAACCCCAAATACCTCAGAGGAGTAGAATTCGATACAGGCAGGATACATTTTTATAGCGACATTGATAAGGTTACCGCTGAATCGGAGATATTAATTTTAGCCATCCCTTCTGCGTTCCTGAACGGAACACTGGAGGCAATGAAAACCGACATCAGCAGGAAATTTATACTTTCAGGGATTAAGGGGATTGTATCGAAAGATAATTTACTGGTTGGTGAATTCCTTCATAAATACTATAATGTACCGTTCAGTTCGATAGGTATTATTGCCGGGCCCTGCCATGCCGAGGAGGTTGCATTGGAAAGGCTGTCGTACCTGACTATAGCCTGCCCCGATGAAACAAAAGCCAATGAGTTCGCACAACTGATACGATGCGATTATATCATTACCAATACATCGGACGATATTTGGGGTACGGAATATACATCGGTGATAAAAAATATTATAGCCATTGCAGCCGGTATGGTTTACGGGCTGAGGTATGGCGATAATTTCCAGGCGGTGCTAATAGCCAATGCAATTCAGGAGATCAAAAGGTTTGTCGACAAAGTACACCCCATTACACGCGACATAAAGAGCTCTGCCTACCTGGGCGACCTGCTGGTTACTGCCTATTCGCAATTTAGCCGTAACCGCCAGTTTGGCACCATGGTTGGGAAAGGGTATTCGGTAAAAACTGCGCAACTGGAAATGCTGATGATTGCCGAAGGGTATTATGCAGCAAAATCGATCAAAGAGATCAACGAAAAATACAAGGTGCAGATGCCTATTTCGGAAGCCGTTTACCGGATACTTTACGAAAATACCCCCCCCAAACGAGAAATAGCAAAACTCACAGAAAAACTTAGTTAATTTATATTATGAAACCAATATCACTTAATTTCAACCGGGTACTTGATTTTATTTCAAATGATTTTATAACTCCATACAAGCAAAAAATTGAAGGGTACAACCAGGCATTACATAAAAAAACCGGGAAAGGTAACGACTTCCTGGGTTGGGTAAACCTGCCATCGTCAATTACCGAAAAGGAATTTGCTGAAATCGAGGCAACTGCAGCCAGGCTAAAAGCAAAAAAGCTGGACATCATGGTAGTTGTGGGCATCGGAGGTTCATACCTGGGGGCAAAAGCGGTTATCGATGCTTTGTCTGATAGTTTTGTACAACTAAAAGGCAGCGGCAATCCGGTAGTACTTTTTGCCGGGCAGAATATTTGCGAAGACTACCTCTTTGAATTGATGGAACTACTGAAAAACAAAGAGTATGCAATCACCGTCATTTCAAAATCGGGCACCACAACCGAGCCTGCACTGGCTTTCCGCCTGTTGAAACAAGAGCTGGAAAATAAGTACGGCAAAGAGGAGGCAAAAGAGCGGATTATTGCCATCACCGATGCTTCGAAAGGGGCATTGCGGATATTAGCCGATTCAGAAGGATACAAAACATTCGTAATCCCCGATGATGTTGGCGGACGTTATTCAGTACTGACACCTGTTGGCCTGGTAGCCATTGCCATTGCCGGATTCAATATCCGGGAATTGGTAAAAGGAGCCGTTGATATGGAAAATGCTTCAGGTGTTGACGTCCCGTTTGAAAACAACCTGCCTGCGCAATATGCAGCAGTGCGCAATGAATTGTACAAAAAAGGCAAACTTATCGAGATTTTGGTGAACTACCACCCAAAACTGCATTACCTGAGCGAGTGGTGGAAACAGCTGTATGGCGAAAGTGAGGGGAAAGAGGGTAAAGGGATTTTCCCTGCAAGTGTTGATTTTACTTCCGACCTGCACTCAATGGGGCAATACATCCAGGAAGGCGAACGTAAACTTTTTGAAACGGTGGTCTCTATTCAGTCGTCCGGCAAGGAGGTGGTGGTACCCGAAGATGCTGAAAACCTGGACGGGCTTAATTACCTTGCCGGGAAACGTATTGACGAAGTAAACAAAATGGCAGAGTTGGGCACAGCCCTGGCACATGTTGACGGAGGAGTCCCGAATATCCTGATCGAAATTCCCAAACTGGACGAATATTACCTTGGGCAACTCATATATTTCTTTGAGAAAGCCTGCGGATTAAGTGGCTA
>JAADGO010000115.1 GCA_013152355.1 Chlorobiota bacterium | reverse complement strand
CCCGGTAGGTGTCACAAAAAGCTCTTTCTCGTCCATTATTTCAACATCTTCATCGGCAGAGCTTCCCGGGAGGTTGAGTGTTTCCTGGAAAAAAGCATACATTGCTTCCCTGTTCTTTTTTGTAGACTTATGAACGTTATCATCCTCTGTCATCCTTAAGTTATCTTCCACCCCAAAAGCTTTATAGGCTTTTTTCACTTCGGCATAGGTTTCCCTTGCCCCCTGTATGCTAAAAAAGTCGCGGGTAGTTGCAATTATAAGGGTAGGCCTGGGAGCCCGTACTTCAAGGAGGTCGGCATGGTCGATCCCATAAGCAATCCCGTGGAAGAAATTTTGCTCTGCATCCTGAGGCATTATTGATTCGAACAGCCTCCTAAAACTGGTTATGTAACATTCGGGGGCTGCCGCAGCCAGGCGTTCGTCAAAGGCACAAACGTATGCTGTTTGCATACCTCCGCCGGAGCGGCCTGTCATCCCGATTCTCTCAGTGTCTACTTCTTTCCTTGTACAAAGGTAATCAATGGCCCTGATACAATCCCATACGCTATACCTTGCTGTGGTAACTCCTGAGATTAGGCACTGATTGCCAACATAAGTATGCTCGCTTGAGCTATTCCCAATACTGGAAGCTTTCTTCTCCGGGTCGTAATACTGAATACGTTCACCCTGCCCAAACGGGTCGGTTGCAAAAACAATAAACCCTTTTTTCACCAGGTTGATGATAATATGCTGATAGGTTTCACTTCTGAACGCAATGTCTGAATGGCCACTTGCATAGAGTATTGCAGGCCTTTTCCCTTGCACGCCTTCAGGGATAAATAAACAAGATGTTACATAAAGCCCCGGCAATGATTCATAAATAATTTTTTCAACCCTGTAGCCATCTCTATAGATTACCCCTGTAACCTTTGGGTTCAATGGTGATTTTTCAGGGAAAGGGCCTACGGCATCCATTAAAAGTCCTTTTACCTTTTTTTGCCTCGCGAGCCAGTCCTTTTCGTCCTTTAGCAATGAAATCTCCTGCTCCCGGCGGTCCAGTAACTTATATGCCTGCTCACCGAGGTGTAAAGGAAGCATATTCGCCCCATTGCTCCATTCTACCCAGTCCTCCAGTACATTCAGGTTTTCTTCCTGCGCAACTAACGGTGAAATAAGAAAAACTTCCAAACTAAAAAAAATAAGCGTGATCTGAAGATATATTTTAATCGACTTCATTTTTGGTATATTAATAATTTCAAGCATTAAAAAAAGGGGAATACTATGGTGTTTATGTTAAATGAAAAAAGGCTGAGTATAATACATCACTTCCCGGCTGTAAAATTACAAAGAAAAGATTAACTGCCCAAACAGCACAAATTCAGGTTAAATATTATTTTTGTAAAAAAAAAGTTTGGGAAGGATATTAGCAATTGATTACGGTAAAAAAAGGGTTGGGCTCGCAGTAACCGACCCGTTAAAAATTATTGCCAGCAAATTGACAACTGTACCGACACATACAATTTTTGATTTTTTAGGGAATTATTTTCGGGAAGAGGAAGTAGAATGCCTTGTTATTGGCTATCCCCGGCAAATGAACAATGAGGCTTCGGAAGCTGTTCGTTATATAAATCCATTTATAAAAAAATTACAAAAGCTCTATCCTGAGATGCCTGTTGAGTTGGTAGATGAGCGGTTTACCTCAAAAATGGCATTTCAAACAATGATTGACGGAGGTGTCAAAAAAAAGGGGAGGCGGAATAAAGAATTGGTCGATGCTATTAGTGCAACCATAATTTTACAGTCGTTTATTGAGCGGAAAAAATATAAAGAATGATTTATCCTGTTACGGTATATGGCGACCCGGCTTTAAGGAAGGTCGCAAAGCCAATTGACAAAGATTTTGAGAATTTACAGGAACTTCTTGCAAACATGTGGGAGACCATGTACCATTCAGATGGTGTTGGGCTGGCAGCTCCACAGGTTGGGAAGTCGCTACGTATATTTATTATTGATGCATCGCCAGGTGCTGAAGAAGAGCCTGAACTGAAAGATTTTAAAAAAGCATTTATAAACCCTCAGATCATTGAAACTTCGGGTGACGAATGGGTAATGAATGAAGGGTGTTTAAGCCTGCCGGAGATAAGGGAAGATGTTATCCGCCCGGATACCGTTACCATCCGTTACCAGGATGAAGAATTTAATGAACACGAAGAAACCTATAAGGGGTATGCGGGGAGGATTATCCAACATGAATACGACCACCTGGAAGGTATATTATTCATCGACTACCTTTCTCCTTTAAAAAAACGGTTGCTTAAAAGCAGATTAAGCAATATTACAAAGGGTAAAATAACCCCCCCGTACCGGATAAAAATCCCTGGTAAATAAGCCAATATTTTTATATCTTTGCTTATGACATAAAACAAATTTAAAAGCCCCCAGTGAAAAATGCCTTTCATACGATACCTTTCCTGAGAATACTGGCTGCATACATTTTTGGTATTGTAGCCGCACATTTTATTTACATTAATATAAACCTTTTCTTTCTTGCAGCATTTCTTGTTATTCTGGTAACCATCGCATTACTAAATGCCCGGAAGACTTATTCCAGGAATCAGTTTGCTGTATTATTCATTACACTTTTTCTTATAGGCACAGGATTCTGCAGGTATCGGCAATACAATGAAAAGCCCGTTCTCTGTTCCGGCAACTTTTACGTAGCCACCCTGCTGGAGATGCCTGCTAAAAAAAACAAATCGTTTAAAGCAGAACTCCTGTTATCACATTGTTTGGCGAACGGCTCGGCACAAAAAACCAAAGAAAAGGTTATAGCCTATTTTCAGGAAGGAAGCCTTATTTCACACCTGTCGGCAGGAAAGCGGATTATATTTAAGGCAAGGCCGGCAATTATTTCTAACCCGGGCAACCCTTTTGAGTTTGATTATAAAAAATATCTTGAAAAGCGGAAAATCTACCGGCAGGTTTATATCCCTTCAAATAACTGGAGGGAGGAGGATTCTTATTCCAACCCCCTGTTCTCACCAACAATATGTGCAGAGAGAATAAGGGGGAGGCTTATTTCAACCTATAGGGAGAATAATATTGTTGATGAGAAGTTTGCAATCTTATCAGCTTTAACACTGGGCTATAAAGAAGCACTCGGCCCCGATGTGAAATCAGTATTTTCATCAACAGGGGCAATGCACGTGCTGGCGGTTTCAGGGTTGCATGTAGGAATCATTTACCTGATTGTAAATTTTCTTTTTGGATTTTTAAAAAGGAATCCTAAAGGGAGAGTCCCCTTTATATGCCTGGCAATTGCAATTTTATGGTCTTATGCACTGGTTACAGGTTTATCGCCGTCTGTACAAAGGGCTGCAACCATGTTTAGTATTGTTATTATCGGAGAGAACCTGCGCCGCCCGGCAAATATATACAATACATTGGCATCATCGGCTTTCATACTACTTGTAATGAACCCAAACCTGCTATACGATGTTGGATTCCAACTATCCTATTCGGCAGTATTTGGCATTGTATTTTTCCAACCCAAAATTTATAAATTATTCAGCCCAAAATATTGGCTGTCCGATAAAGCATGGGCCCTATTTAGCGTGTCGGTGGCGGCACAGATAACAACATTCCCGTTTATCCTTTATTATTTTAACCAATACCCGACTTATTCGATACTCTCTAATTTTATTGTTAT
>JAADGO010000095.1 GCA_013152355.1 Chlorobiota bacterium | reverse complement strand
AAAAACAGCAATTGTTATTGTTATTCTTTTCTCAACAATTATTTCTTTAATAGTGATAAATCGAACAAATTTGATTCAAAAATAGGAGGTCATGATAAAGATATAGAGACTTCCTAACATTTGAAAATTGATAACCAGAAATAATTTTTCAGGATATTTACCACAGTGGATATACCCTTCATGTATTGTACTGCCAGTGATTAATTATTAATGATTCCTGATAACAAAAACTATTCAAATACAAACGTGCCAAAATTTTTATAGTCATGGAAAGTTTTTTCTGTTTCCTGCCAGGAGAATGTAGCCATCCCCTCGTCATAGTCGATACGATACATATTTGCGCGCCATCTGGTTCCCGGTTTTGGAGGTACATTCTTCAATGGGGCAAGTAGCTTATATGGTATAAAGAATTCAGCCATCCAACCTGTAACAGCAGCACCACTTTCTTTCGCCCCTCCCTTCGCACTTGTTGAATGGCGTGTTTTCCGCCCTCCTTCGTAGCGCCATGGCAGCCAACCAAAAAACCGGCCTTTATTATTGGGTATGATGATAGGTAATTCATAATTGAGTGGAGATAGTTCGTATTCAAAATAAACAGGGAATCCCTCATCTGTCCATAAAAATACCTCTACAACATCTTCCTTATAAAGATTCATATTGTCAGCTTTCATGGCTGATGTAAGCTTTTTATCTTCACAATCAAAAAGGAAATAAATCCCGGTTTCGGAATAAAGCACTTTTACTTTGGTAGTGTAGGAGCCATGGGTAGTATTCCGTTGGGGCAAATCAACCCATTCTGTAATTCCCCAATGTGTGGGGCTGCCATCTCCTTCCACTTCAAAATCAGGCGACTTCTTAATTTTTAATACAACCTCGCTGCCAGTCCCTGCATACAATCCGTTATTTAATCCGAAACATACAATAAACGCTGCAAACAGGTATAGTTTTTGAAAAATTGGTTTCATTCCTATATAATTTTGGGAATATTACTTTACCGGGATACATTCAATCAATAAATGCTCTTTAAATGAAACGTTGATGGTTGCTTCCGGGCCTCTTACCTTTCCCAGTGAGGCCTCATTCTCATAATCATAAACACTGTATTCTTTTGCTTTAAGGCCTCTTAACTGAATATCCCCGTTCCATGCTTTGGCATAAAAGGCATAATAATAGTCCTGCCCTTTGTTGATTACATGCGACTCGGGCTTATCATAAATAATATCGTATAGGTTCAGGTAGGTGCCCTTACTTAATTGTTTCTCATTATATAGTTTAAACCACTTTTGCCAGTGTTTTTCACGTTCACCTGTCAGTTGCATGTTCTGAGGGCCTTTAGGCCAGGTGAATTTAGTGCCAATTACGCCGCCCGGCCCCATGGATGTGGCAAAATCCTGCCCTACCTTGGCAGTATCGCTTTTGTCGTTCATATCAACCTCAAGCCTTATGTGTTCAACATGGTCGGTATATGCCGGGGCATCAGGACCCCAGAGGGCTTTTATTACTTTCACCCTTCTCCTGTTTTGCTCAACACTTGTTGGGTCGGAGGTTACAGGCTGGTCAGTGTATACCGACTGGAAAAAGTCCTGAGTTGTACCACAATTACATATTTCGGTAACAGAATAGGGCTTAATAGATTTTGAGGTTTCATAAATTGCCTTCAACAGTTTAGGCAAGTCCTGGTACGATTCTTCCGGGTGCTTGTGGTTATGTGCAGGATTATAACAGGGGGGTACCACATAATAGGCATCCAGTTTATGCCCATCGAACCCCCAGTCTTTAATAAAACGGGTAGTCAGTTCTTTCATGTACTCCTGTACCTCGGGCACACTTGGGCAAAATTGGTACATATCGCGGCAATCGCGTGGGTAATTGCCGTTTTTATCCATAATCAGCCATTCAGGGTGGTCTTTGGCAACCTGTGCCATACCAGGGTCAACCGACCCACCCCATGATAACATTTTTTCGGGCTGGACAGGTGTTGGTGCCCACCATATCTTCACTTTAAACCCCTGGTTGTGCAACGAGTCAACAAACTCCTTCACCTGTTTTTCCCCTCCGGGGAACGTATAATCACGCAAATTCCAGTCGCCGTATTTATCCCACCAACGGTCGTCTATTACAATCCATTTAATCCCCAGCTCTTTCAACTTAGGCAGTGTGCCGTAAATATCATCGAGAGTAAAATCGGTGAGGTACCCCCACCCGCACCAAATGGCTTCGTACGACTCTTCCGAAGGCTTTGCCTTTTCCACCCCCAAATCTGCCAATAACGATGAATAGGTATGCAATGCATCAAAATAATCCAGGGAATGAGCAATAATTACGGTTTTCAAAGTCTTATAATCCTCATGCGGAGCCACGGTTTTATTTACCTCGTTGAGCATTGACATTGATACTTTCCCATCCGCTTCAACTTCAACCGGGAACGATACTAATTGTGGTTTGGTTTCTATATGGGCAATTGCCAGCCCCATTTGCTGGTTCCACAGGTCGACTAACGGTATGCCGCCACCTGTTTTGGTTTCGGGCTGTACCCCCATCCAGTTTTCCTGTTTAAACCCATCTTTAATTTTTATAATATAGTCAACTCCCCAGGCGATCGAAGCCCCCTGGAACGACCAGAAGTCGTACGGGTTAAGGCTGTCATTTGCCAGCGATGCATCAAGGCGCAGGTAATTGCTGTAATCTTTCTGAATAACAATAGCCGAGTCGCCTAAGTTTTTATATTCCGCATAAAGAATAGCAACATCAGGGTACTTTTCGTATAGCTCTACGTACAATTTCTTCTCTATTCTACTTCCATCCGGGCATTCGGCAACCCCTGTTAAAACCAGCCTTTCGCCTTTGCCAAATTCTGTTTCTACCGGTTCTGTTATTAAATTATTGTAATCGACTGCAAAATCATCAATCTCCTCTCCATTTACAACAATAAAATGGGTTGGTTTATTCAATCCGGCATCTGTGTCGCCCTCATTCAAAAAATTTGCTTCATTCTTATAAAACACCTTGCAGTACATGTTTTTATCGAATCTCAGTTTTATGCCTGAATTACGAAACCAAATATCGCCCCCCTTTTCATAAGAAAAATGTTTTTCCGAAGTTGAACAGGAAGACACAGCCATTAAGGCTAAAAGGATCGATGCTAAAAAAAGAAAATTAATATTTTTCATTTTGTGTGGTTTTTGAATGAGTTTTTATGCTTACCCTGTTTTTTTTATCCAAACTCCGGCATTACCCCGGATATTGAAGAATATACCTCCCTATATACCGGGGAACATCTTCTCTGCATTTTTATAATAAATCTTTTCGACAACCTCCCTTGGCAGCTTAAGCCCTTTAAATTCGCCATTAATCTCTTTGACAGACATCACTTCATCGGTTGTTAGGAATTTCCAGTCGTTTACCCATGTTGTGTGTGTTTTCTTTATCAGTTTTTCCGGTTCTTTGCTTGCCCCCAGGTAGTCGCCCATATCCGTGCCATAAATAATCCTGTCCTGGTATTTGATGAAGAAATCATGTACTTTTTGCCAGTCGGATTGCGCCTGTAGTTGCAAATGGCATATACGGGCAGCCATATCAACGGTTGCATTAGGGAACTTATCGAAAAACTTTGCCAACTCGTCAACACTCCATTCGAGGCTTCCCAGGTGGGCTCCCATAAATTTCAGCCCGGGATGTTTTTCCAGCATACGGTCCCTGGCATTGATTTGTTCCTCATACGATGGGAACCCGGGGTGTAAATACATGTGGAATTGCGGGTACTCCTTATAATATTCTTTGTCGTTGTTGACAGTCATCTCGTCAATTGGCAGCCAACAATTTTTTGGTTCCCCCAAATGGCCGCATACAGGTATATTATTTTCCTCCAGGTAATCAAAGAGCGGGTCAAACCCCGGGTTGTCCAGCATAATAAACGAACTATCCTTATCCCTTTCAACCATACCGATATTTTTCCACACCTTCACCCCGATTGCCCCTTTTTCCATTGACTCTTTAATATAAGCAATGGTTTTTTCCAGCCAGCCATCCTCGCCCCAGCCTTTCATTGAAAAAGTTGTGAGGTATTCAATATGGCCAGGGAATGCTTTCCGCTGGAAGTTGGCAATATCCTGTTGCTCCATATAATCTACATCCAAAGGCGCATCCGTGTTAATCGATAAAATCCTAAAATTATCTTCAACAGCCTGATTCATAAAAACAGTATCTTTTGTGTTGACATGGCAATGGATATCCACCTTATCCATCTTTTTAAAATCATCTTCGCTACAAAATTCTGATTTAGGTTTCTTTTTCTGCAAACAGCCCTGCCCAATAACTAAAAAAGAGATTATTGCCAATAATATTATCTTTTTTACAAAATATTCAAAATGTGTCATTTATAATATAATTAGATTATGATAAATAAATATACAGTTTTCTGAGGCCTCCTTAATAAAACTTTTCAAAAGTATAAAATCCCTTTTAACCTATCAATACCTTATCAAGTATATTTTGATAATTTATTTATGGAGCATTAGTATAAAGAATCGTCCAAAAACTTTTACTATATTTACCTATAGAAACTGCAAACAATAAAATCTACCGGACTATGGACATAGAAACTTTAGCACGGATTCAATTCGCTTTTACAATTTCCTTTCATTACATTTTCCCGCCTCTCACTATTGGGCTGGGTTTAATGATGGTAATTTTTGAAAGTATTTACATCCGCACACACAACAAATTATATGAAACTCTGGCTCGTTTCTGGACAAAGATCTTCGCTTTAATATTCGGTATTGGAGTAGTAACCGGAATAGTAATGGAATTTGAATTCGGTACTAATTGGGCTGCCTACTCACGTTATGTGGGCGATGTGTTTGGCAGTGCCTTAGCAGCAGAAGGGATTTTTGCTTTTGCCCTGGAAAGCGGATTCCTGGGAGTCTTACTTTTCGGATGGAACAGAGTAAAACCATGGGTTCATTTATTGTCGACCATCGGCGTTTTCCTGGGGTCGCTGTTTTCAGCTATCTGGATTGTAGTGGCAAATAGCTGGCAACAAACCCCGGCTGGTTACCACATTGTCGGCGAAGGCATAAATGCAAGGGCCGAAATCACCGGATTCTGGGCAATGGTATTCAACCCCTCCAGTGTCGACAGGGTAACGCATGTTTGGCTGGGGGCCTTATTGGCAGGGGCATTTATTGTTCTAAGTGTCCACGCTTATTACCTGTTAAAGGGTAAGCATATAGAGATTTCAAAGAAAGCATTTAAAATAGCATTGGTAGTAGCTACTATATTTTCTTTGGTGCAATTATTCACCGGGCATAACTCAGCTGAAGGAGTTGCCCAATACCAACCGGCCAAATTAGCTACCCTCGAAGGGCATTTCGAAAAGAGTGGCCCTGCCGATATGTACCTGTTTGGGTGGGTGGATAAAGAAAACCAGGAGGTGACAGGGTTAAAAATCCCGGGCGGGCTTTCTTTCCTGCTGGAATATGATTTTAACGCCCCCGTTACCGGGCTGAATGCATTCCCTGAAGATGAAAGGCCATCGGCGGTAAATGCTGTTTTCCAGTTTTACCATATAATGATAGCCATAGGCATGTTTATGATTGGGCTTACCCTTTTTGCCGTTTTTTTGTGGTGGAGGGGCAGGTTGTTTGACAAACGTTGGTTGCTGTGGGCTTTTGTTATTTCAGTTATTTTACCACAAATAGCCAACCAGACAGGGTGGTTTGCCGCAGAAATGGGCAGGCAGCCCTGGGTAGTATACGGACTGTTACGCACTTCGGAAGCATTCTCCCAGGCTGTTTCAGCAAATCAAATAGTATTTTCATTGATACTGTTTTTTGTGGTATATGCCTTGCTATTCCTGCTTTTTATTTATTTACTCAATAAAAAAATAAAACAGGGGCCTTATAGTAAAGATGGACTAGGCAACCAACCATACGAAAAAAACACTGCTAACATTCTAACTGAAAACTAATTATGGAAACTTTTTTAGGAATTGATTACCCCACGTTGTGGTTATTAGTATTAGCAGGCCTGTTCTCAGGTTACGCTATCCTCGATGGTTTCGACTTTGGAGCCGGGGCCTGGCACCTGTTTTTAAAGAAAGAAGAAAGCAGGCGGATTGCCCTTAACGCTGTTGGCCCGGTTTGGGACGGGAATGAAGTTTGGCTGGTAATTGGAGGGGGTGCTATGTTTGCCGGGTTCCCGGTTTTGTATGCCACGTTATTTTCAGCCATGTATATCCCATTTATGCTTTTTTTACTTTTTATTATTTTCCGTGCAATTTCAATTGAATTCAGGGGGAAAGAAAAGATGCTGTGGTGGCGGAAGATGTGGGACATCAGTTATAGCGTATCCAGCATTATGCTGGCATTTTTACTGGGTGTTGTTTTAGGGAATGTCCTTCAGGGGTTGCCCATTGGCAAGGACTATAGTTACCATGGAGGCGTATTTTTTTATTTCCTGAACCCTTATGCAATTATGACGGGTATTACTACACTGGCTTTACTAATGTCGCATGGAGCCATATTTTTGTTGCTTAAAACAGAAGGTAAGTTGTATGCAAAGCTCGCCTTACTGCTCAAGAAAGGAATATTCTTTTTTATAGTAAGCTTTGGGGTTACAACTTTATATACACTGGTTTATATACCTCATTTATCTGACAGGCTTATGGATAACCCAATTCTTTTTATTGTGCCGTTACTGGCATTTTTAAGCATTGCCAATATACCACGCCTGGCAAATAAAGAACGTTACCTGTCGGCATTCCTGTTCTCTTCTATCACCATAAGTTTGCTATTGGCCCTGGTGGCTATTGAACTTTACCCAACCCTACTAAGGTCGTCAATCGACCCAAAATTCAATATTGATATTTACAATGCCGCATCATCAGGGAAATCGCTGGGGGTTATGCTTACGATAGTAGCCATAGGTGTCCCCTTAATGCTGGGGTATACCATATTCGTCTACAAAACATTCTGGGGTAAAGTCAAACTGGACGAGAACAGTTATTGAGGAGGCCTCTGAAAACTACTATTTATTATTCATCGATGTAAGAATATTCTTCTTTCAGGTTTAATTCCCTTTGCGCTTCAACACTGGGGCGGGGATTTTTATCTTTTTCGGCATAATAAGGGGCTCCCAGCCATTTCATCTCACCTCCAAGTTCGCGAGGGTCGCCCTGGGCTTTTAAATAATCGGTAAGCTTACCTGACAACAAATCTTTCGACTCTTTATACTCTTCTAAATAAGCGACATTGCTCATTTGATAAGGGTCTTTTGTTAAATCGTACAGCTCTTCAGCAGGGCGCTTGCCAAACCCAAGTTCAAACAACTCTTTTACCCCCCCGGCTTCCCTGTTTTTTAATATGTACATTTTAGTAAGGCTGGGATATTGCATCATGTGTGCATCAACATCTCCGTAAAGGGGCGGGTCGCCTGCCGGCCAACTTTCATAGTCATAATTCCTGATATAAAGAAAATCTTTTGTACGATACGAACGGGCACCATAACCTTTCCCGTTTTTACGGACGAAAGCATGCCTTTCTCTTGCTGTTACAATAAAATCCCTCGTTTCATCGACAATCCCTTCCTCTTCTGACTCTAAAATATTTACTAAACTCCCGGCATTCATTTCCTCCGGGATTGGAATCCCTGCCAGTTCAAGAAACGTTGGTGCAAAGTCGTTAAGGCTTACAAAATCATCGACTACCCTTCCTCCTTTATACCTGGAGGGCATTGCAATAATCAAAGGCACCCTCGTTCCAAAGTCATATAAATTAGCAAGGCCTCTGGGCATTTGCCACCCGTTGTCACTACAAACAATAATCAGGGTATTTTCCATCTGCCCCATCTCTTTAAGCAATTGGGTATATGAAGCTACATCCTTGTCGAAATTTTGAATTTCCTCATAGTAATCGCCAATATCCTTTTTTACATCATCGACATCAGGCAAATAAGGAGGGACAACAATATCATCCAGGTTTATGCCTGCCTTTTTCCATCCATCTATTTTATAGGGCCTGTGGGGGTCACGGGAACTATACCAATAACAAAATGGCTGCCCTTTATCTTTTTCATTATAAAACTCCTCGAAGGAATTGTATCTTTCCCCGGAGGGATTATGGGTCCTTCCGCTTGCTTCGTAATCCCCGGGACCCCAGCCTTTACCTTCAAAACCGACAAGGTAGCCTGCCTCTTCCAGTAATTCAGTAAATACTTTAAATTTCTTAGGGAAGCCTCCCCAAAGATTTGCTGCTTCTTCCAGCCTCCAGATATCCTGCCCGGTAAGCATCGAGGCACGTGCCGGTGCACATGAAGGAGCAGAACAATAGGCGTATGTAAAACGAATCCCCTGGCCTGCCAGTTTATCAATGTTGGGGGTTTTTAAAACCGGGTCGCCATAGCACCCTAAATGGTTCCATGATTGATTGTCAGACATTAATATTAAAAAATTGGGCCTAGGATGCTTACTTTTCTTTTGGATGCAAGAGCCTCCTAAAAGAAAAATGCCTGCGACTATAGCAAAAGTCAAAAAATATAAAATACATTTTCTCTTCATCCTGTTTTCGTTTAACTTAAATATCTAATTTGATTTATTTTTATTTTACATTTTTAAATATAACTCTAATTATCAATACTAAACATAGCTATTTAAAATTTTGTAACAATTACACCGGATAAATTGAATAGGGCAAAGAATCTTTTTTTAATGCAAAACACAAGTATCCGGCCACTTTTCCACCATTGTGTTCCCGAAAGAATCAGTTGCCTCAATTTCAACCGAAAAGAGGCCAAATCCCTGTTCAGGAAGCCTATGGCTGAATACATTGTCACCTTCTGCCCTATCGCCTGTTTTTCCTTCATCATTCAATACAATACCATTCAGATTACCTTTAAAGTCCAGGTTTCCTTCAAAAAAAGTATTCAGATCTTTCCTGAAGGTAAACATAGCTTTTACCTGCTGTATTTTCGAACCATCGTATAGTTTTACCTGGATGGTATTATCCCCGGTTACTTTCACCCACTGTAAGATTGGCGGTGTTTGGTCCTTCCCTGAAACCATGAGCTTTATATTGCCTCTTTTAATGATATGCCTGGGGTAATCGGGCAGCCAGTACTCTGCAAAAAACTCTACCGGATGGTTTTCAGGGCAATCGGAAGCAATCATTGGTACAGAATATTTCGCAGAACCCCCAACATGGTCGTACCTGCCCCAATTATCTGATTCCCTGATATTCATACCAAACGGATTTATAAAAGTATCTGAAGAATACAGGAAAGTGCGCCACAGTTTGCCACCATCTTTTGCAAGCAGTACAATCGACTCTCCCGGATTAGCTATACCATCGCCATTACCATTGCCAAGTATTGTTGTCAATGAATATTTTCCGGCATCTGCCACTGTAACTTCCCTGCCATCGGCAATAATAAAATCTTCTATTTCCGGCTTGCCGGGCATCAGCGGGACTTCAAAAGATTCATTCCACACGTTGTTATTTTTGTCTTGTACCGCCAGGTTGAATTTTACTATTTCAATGCTGTCCGATGAAACGTTGAATACAAAAGGAGTTTGTGACTCTTTCGTTTCATTCACATCAATACTTCCAAATGCTGATTTATTTTTTACTATTTTGGCACTTTTCCTGAAAGCCGATAACTCAGCCGTCACATTTTCTGCAATCTTTATTCCTTTATTCAATAATTTTACCGAAACAGAAACATCTTTCCGCTGTGTTGCCCAGGGCATATCTTCAATTTCAAAAGAAACAACAGAAATAACCGGTACACCCCCTTTTTTAGTGATCCCTATTTCGTGGAGGCTTCCGTCAAGGATTATCTTCAGGCGGCCGGTTTCATCACTTCGGATGGTTTTTTGCGAAGCCGTCCCGTTTATCAGGTTAAAGTCGTTGATTAAATAAGCCTGCCCCTTTTCATAAATTGGGGCAGTTGTTACCGAAAGGTTTACATAAGGCATTAGGCCCCCATCCGGTAAAAATTCCCTTACAGCTATCCGGAAACCATCTGCATTAACATCTTCCATTTTTGTAAACCCCGGTAAATCCCGGTCAGAACTCACGTTGTAGCCCCAAACAGAGAAATCAGGGTAAACATCCACGTGCCCCCATTTTTCAGGTTTTGCGGGCGGGTTTTTAAATGTTTCAAGTATAAACTCATACATTTCGGTAAGTCCGCAAGTTGAATGGGCTGCATCATAAATTTTGTATTCGTAGTTATCCATCACTTGTGTCCACACCTTGTTCATGTCTTTATGATAATAACGGATAAAATCTTTATCGCCATAATTGAGGCGTACATTTACCCCGGCATAATTATCATACATATCTATATGGCGGTATTCAACAGGGCTGTTCCTTGGCCCCACAGAAAATTCGACAGAACCACAGAAGTCCCCTGCTGCCGAAACCAGTCCCGGGTATTTCCCCGCAATCCAAAAAGTCATAAACCCTCCCATCGAAAGGCCGGAAATTGCCCTGTGCCCTCTATCGGCAATAGTACGGTAGCTGGCATCAATATAATTTACCAATTCAGGGAAATACAACGGGAATTGCCGATAGGTTTCAACAGGGCTCACATTGTATGGCCGCAAATAATAATCCTCATCAGGGCGGCGGTTATAACCATCGGGCTTCACAACAATTATATCGTGGGTTTTAACAAAATTGGCAAGGTTATCGCCACCGTTATCAGCCCCTTTATCAATCCCTGTTGACGAATGACTGGTGTCACCAAAATAACGCTGCGACCAACCATGGTAATAATATATAACCGGATACCTTTTCTGCGGATTTTCTTCGTAACCCGGAGGTAAAAATATACGGTAATTACGAATTTCACCCAGGACAGTGCTGTAATGGAAGGTATCAATAATGGTTACATTGCCGGCAAAACTGTATCCTGTAATAAATACGAAAAACAATAATAACTTCAGGCAGGTAAGTTTCATAAAAGAATTAAATTTAATGATATTTGTACTTGTAGACACAAGTATATAAATAATTTTACAACAATGCTATTTTATTCCTTTATGGCCTATTCAATATGAAGTTGTTTAAATTAAAGCCTAATTCTATAAATGAAGTTGTTTAAAGTTAAATTGAAAACCTGTGAGTAAGGATACCCAAAATAGCAAACCGTTAAAAAAGTTTTTACTTGACAGCTTCCTGCTCGACAGCCGGGAGGCTTTCCATATTGCCCGGACAACCATCTCTTCACAAAACGACCTTGTTTACCATTATCACGATTATGCAGAATTATTCTGGATAAAACAGGGGACCGGGATTCATGTGGTAAACGGGGCAGAGATGCCTCTTCAACCCGGGTCCCTTTTCATGATCAGGCCATCGGATGCGCACACGTTTAAATTGGGGAAACCGGGCATGGACATGGTTATAACCAATATTGCTTTTCGAAAAGAGAACCTGGATTTCTTCAGGAAGAGGTATTTCCCCGGCTCTGATTCTTTTTTCTGGAGTAACAAAAAAATACCTTTTACCTGCCAGCTGGCCTCCGGGCAATTAAATGAAGTTTCGGCACTTGCCGACCGGCTAATCGGGCAGCCTCGTGATTTCCTGCACCTTGATTTTATCATGTTGCATATTTTCAGGTTAATTACTTCACTAAGGTCAGAGTACCTGCATATTCCGCATTGGCTTGCTTATGCCCTGGAGAACTATAACTCACCCGAACAATTTAAAAGAGGCACAGAAGGATTTATTGCATTGGCAGGACGCTCGCCAGACCATATCAACCGTACGCTAAAAACGTTCCTGAAACAAACACTTACGGAAACGGTCAATAAAGCAAAATTAAAATTTGCTTCGCAACAACTAATCATGACAAATTCTCCAATCAAAACAATATGCTATGATTGCGGATTCGATAATGTCCCTTATTTCCACCGCCTATTCAAAAAATATTATGGAGCCACACCATTAGAATACCAGAAGAGGAATCATAAAATATTCTAATTTTCCAGTATGCGGTCGACAACCAGTTGCCTGAATTCAGGGGTCAGCATTGAAAAATAGGCTGTGAACCCTGTAACCCTGACAACCAGTTCCGGGAATTTTGCCGGGTCTTTGTGAGCTTCCAGTATTTCCTCCTTGTCCATTATGTTTACATTTATTAGGGTTCCCCCCATATTGAAATGGGCTTTAATAATGGAGCCTATCATATTCAGGTGGTTTTTACTTGCCAGGGTTGGGTCGAGCTCCCACTGCATGGGGGCTGTGTTGCCATACCCCGGCTGTATTTCGGCAATTGCCCTTGCCAGCCCTAATGATGCGCCATCCACTAAAAACCCGGGGTTAGGGTTAGCTCCATGTGAAATTGGTTCCTTACCTCTACGTCCATTGGGTGTTGCCCCGACATTCAACCCAAAACCTATTGTGTTTGCCCACGAAAAGAATCCGGGGATAAAAAGATGATTTGCTTTTGGGTCGGATTCCCGGCGTACGAGCCTGGTGAATTCTACCGACACTTTTTTTGCCCATTCGTCCCCCAAAGAGTTGCCCTGCCCGTATCGTTCACTATTCTTCATCAATAGCCTTACACGTTCTCCTTCAATACCATCGAAATTTGTTTTAAGATGGTATATTATCTCTTCCCATGGTATTTTTGCCTCTTTTTCAATTCGTTGTTCGAGTGCTGCAAATGAGTCGGCTACAATAGCCAGTCCGGCACCATCTATAGCCAGGTTGTAATAAGTAGCACCTCCATCGCTGACATCAAGCCCTTTCTCCAATGGACCATGGCTCAGCAGGTTGAGGATTAACTCCGGTTCGTTGTATTTCTGGTATTTCAAGTGGTGCCTGATACCGCCTGCTGCCGTATGTACCGCCTTTGCCAGATGATTTTTAAAAATTTCCCATAAATAATGGGTTGAAAGCCCTTGTATTTTATTGGAAACCATTTCATCAAAAGCCACTTCAAACACTTTTGCCATGTTTACTTTCACAAGGTCGTTCATTGTATATTCCTGCCCTGGCAGCGACATCCAGTTGCATCCGACAGCAATCCTCCGGCGGGCAAGCTGAATATCAAAGCCATTGTTCATGAACCCTTTAACCAGGGCTTTATCACCCGAAAAGCGAGGCCAGCCATTTTTATTCTTTACAAGGTATTCCAACGACTTTTGAAAAAGTTTTTCGTTTAGCCCATTGTGTACCCTCACAGTAATATTCAACGATGTATTTATTTTGTCCGCAGCTTCCAGGATCAGGAAAGAGATTTCGGAGGTTAAGTCGTCCCCGTTTTCATCAGGCCCGCCCAGTTGCCAGTAAACCGGGTCATTAATCAAGAAACAGGCCAGGTAATAAACTGCTTCATCACGGCCTATTCTTCCTGCGGCCAGGTCTTTTTCGTAAAAAGGCCTTAACAACTCATCAATCTGCCCTCCTGCACCATCGCGGTTATACGTTCGTGAAGCCAGGTGGTACCAGATTATCCATTGACAGGCTTCCCTTAACGTTTGAGGTGCATTGGAAACAATCCGGCGGTTTACTTCTGCCATCTCCAACAGGTTTTCTTTTAGGCCAGCATTATTTTCAGCCTCTGCCAATTCTTCAATTTTTTCAATATGCCTTTTTATCCACCCCTGGATACTTTTAACCGCCCTTTCGTGGGCATCGTAAAACAATTGCTGTTTGGGCAATGTATTTATCTTCCGGTATTTATGTATCTTATCAAGTATCCCCTGCCAACCGAGGCTTATTCCCAATTGATAATCGGGGGCAAAATGGGCATCATCGCCAATCCCGCTTATGATATCGTATTTAGCAATATCTTCTTCCAGGTGGTTGTATGGGTAATCAGGGTTCCATTTGTTTGCCCGCATCCTCGACATAAAATATACCCAACGGCCGGCAAAAGCATCATTCGGGTCAACATATACCGGATGCGATTCCATTAAGCTGCAAAAGTTGTTTACCCACCCTTCCAGCCCATAAAACGACCCATCGGGATGATTTGGGATGCTCTCCCACGAATCTTTAGGCGGGACTACCCGGCCATAATCATCCTCGTCAAGCAACCCTTCAATGGCAATTTTTTCTTTTGTTTGTAAAAGCTTTTTCCGTTTAAGTTCTTCTACTCTCGCCTGATACCTGAATTTGTTTGTGCTTTTTGTACTCACTTCCTGTGTTTTTTTTAGTTGATCTGATAATTTATGCCATATTCTTCAAGAATAGAGGCATATCTCTGTAAATCTATGCTTGTGGGGCTGGATACTCCTTCCAATAAGTTTTTGACCCCGAGGTTAACATATTTCCAGTTCCCCAATGGATGGTAGGGGAGAAGGTCAAACTGCTTCATATTCCTCAGTGTTGATAATAAACCGGCGATATCCCTGAATTCCTTTTCAGAATCATTAAATCCGGGTATAACAGGAGTCCTTATAAAATAGGGGATTCCCGACTCGTCAAGATTCCTGATGTTCCGGATAATGGTGGAATTACCTCCACCTGTCCATTTTTCATGGAGCTCATTATCCATTGCCTTCAGGTCGGCCATAATCAGGCTGGTATAGGGCAGTAGCTGTTCGTAATGTTTCCAGGGTATGCTGAGGTTTGTATCTAATGCGGTGTGGATACCTCCGGTTCTGAAAAGCTTCAATATGCTAATTACAAATAGTTTTTGCAACATAGGCTCGCCGCCTGAGATGGTAATGCCTCCCCCCGACTCTTCAAAGAAGGGGAAATCCTGTTCTATTTCACTGAAGAGGCTTTCGGGTGTTACCCTCCTGCCAATTTTATGGAGTGCTTCAGGGTAGCATTCAGGGATGCAGTCGAAACAGGCAGTGCATTCCCCTTTATTAAAACTGATGTTGCCATTTGTCAAACGAAGGGCTCCCGTCTGGCAAACCTCCAGGCATGCCTGGCAGCCAATACACTTTGTTTTTATCCATTCCAGCTCAGGGGCAAAAGAAAAAGTCTCCGGGTTATGGCACCACCTGCAGCGGAGGTTGCAACCCTTCATAAAAATGGTTGACCTGATCCCCGGTCCGTCATGAACCGACATTCGTTGAACAGATGTAATGATTCCATCCATTAATTTTTTTGAGTAAAGCTAATGACTATGTGGTTGATATGAAAAAATATTTATATTGGAGGAAAGGTGATTTATTGCACTAAAACGATGTTTTTATTTATTTTCATCGTGTATGCCGGCAAAGTAAAGCGAATAATCCTTTTTGTTTATATTTGAATCTTATTGGGAGGAGTATTTTTTCATGCCTAAATTTAAAACCAAAGAAATGAAAGGAGAAATAATCTTAAACGACTTAATTAAGAGGTATCCTGCCCTTGAATCTTGTAAAAATGACATTTGGGAGGCCTGTAATTCAGTCATCGACTGTTATTTAAATAATGGGCAGCTCCTGGTGTGTGGCAATGGCGGTAGTTGTGCTGATTCGGGCCATATCGTTGGTGAGCTTATGAAGTCTTTTGTAAAAAAGAGGCCTATTGACAAAGGCCTTGCCGGCAGCCTTAAATCCATTTCCAGGGAAAGGGGTGCATACATAGCCGGGAAACTGGAAGGTGGGTTGCCTGCAATTTCTTTAAATGCACATACGTCCCTCTTTTCTGCGATATCTAACGATATTGGCGCAGACCTTGTTTTTGCCCAGCAAGTGGCAGGCTATGGGAGGGAAGGCGATGTTTTAATTGCCATAAGCAGTTCGGGGGATTCACAAAATATTGTGGATGCTGTAATTACCGCAAAGGCTAAAGGGCTGAAAGTGATTGGGCTGACAGGGCAAACCGGGGGAATAATAAAACAATATTGCGACATTGCGATTTGTGCCCCTTCCATAAGTACTCCCGGAATACAGGAATACCACCTGCCAATATACCACACGATTTGTAGGATTGTGGAAGATAATATGTTTAACTAAGAGACTGTTTAAATTTAATAACCGTATGAATGCAGCAAACCCTCAGGGGATAAAAGCAATCATCTTTGACATGGACGGTGTACTTGTAGACAGCGAACCGCACCATATAAAGGTTGAAAAAAAACTTTTCAAACAGTTTGGGCTGAATATAACAAGAGAAGAACATCTTTCTTATATGGGCAAGGCCTCTATTCTAATGTGGGAGGAAATTAAAAACCGCTACCTTTTACCCCACCCTGTAGAAAGTATCGTAAAGTTAAGTGACATAGAAAGTGGGAAATATTTTTCTTCACTGAAAAGTATTGAAACTACACCCGGCCTTATCAGCCTGCTTGACCTGGCCAGGAATAAATCCATTCCAATGGCTGTAGCCTCATCATCTCCGCCCGAGGTTATCGAGATTATTATGGACAAAACCGGGCTGCGGAAATATTTCAGGCATATCACCAGCAGCCATATTGTTGGCAAAAGCAAACCGGAACCTGATGTTTTCCTTCATGCTGCAAAACTGCTGGGTGTTAAGCCCGAAGAATGTATGGTTATTGAAGACTCAACAAATGGGATCAAAGCTGCAAAGCTGGCAAATATGTTTTGTGTAGCTTACAGCGGAACAGGGGCCGAATTCCAGGACCAGGGAAAAGCTGACATATTTATTCATGAATATTCTCAGCTGGAAGAGGTACTCAATACATTGGCATAGTATCATATAAAATTTCACTCACCATTGGCAGTTGCCACACCAATGGTGGTAATAATTCATTTTTGTCATCTTGCAACGAATTTAAAATCGGATGATGAATTTGCCCTTCACGACAACCTTGGCTTAGCCAAAATAGGGTCAATGGCTATTGATCGCTCAATTGCTGCCTTATCAGTTCTGTATAATTACCTTCCATAAGATGAAGATGACCTTTTATATAAACTGGAAACACTTTCAAAAATAAAAGAAAGGCATGTTAACCACATTCACCGATGCCATGTTGTTGAAAAGACCCGGGTTTGATGATTGAAATCTTTTATTCTTTATACAAAACAAGTTTCTTAATAAATACTTTGTCTTCAATATTTAATTGAACAAAATATAATCCACTGACATAATTTGAAAGATCAAAAGAAATTTTATCTTTATTTTTAGTATATCTTTTAATGATTTCTTTCCCCATATAATTTAATAATGAAACTTCACCATTTATTAAATATCCATTCTCAAATTTTATATTTACAGGACCTTGTGTGGGATTTGGATATACATCAAGTATAATTTTATCATGTGAAAATTCATCAATACCAACCACATAACCTTTTACGCACAAATTAAATGTATCAGCAGCTGTGCTTCCTGCTAAGTCACTGGCAACTACAACAATCTTTACACATCCGGTATCGCCTAATAATGGACTTACTTTTAAGATTCCATCAATTAAACTCATCCAACCAGGTAAGTCACTGCCATTATCTAAAAAAGCTGATATTGATAATATATCATCTACATCTTCAAAAAAACTACCTTCTGGATCATAAATTTGTAGCTGGATTGTCCTTGCAGCATGTATTTCCTGGTCAGCAATAGTATCTATCAACACTGGTGGATCATTTACAGGGGTAATCGACAAGGAAAATTTTTCTTTTATTTTGTCTACACCTCCATTCGCAGTCCCTCCATCATCAATAACTTCGATAGAAATTTCAGATTCACCATACATATCTGGAGCAACAGAAATTTCAAGATAACCCGTTCCATTTTCAAAATAATCCACTTTTATTTCGGTAATCAATGAAGTATTATCACATGATGCATTAACTGAAGTCACTGATTGTATTTCACAATCAGCCCCATAAGAGATATTAGTTAATGGTACAATGATTGTTCCAACATCCTCTAATTCAGATATATCATTCAATGGATTAATTGTTGGAGCATCATTAATAGCACTAATAATCACATTAAACGTTAATGTATCAGTTTCGCCTTTACTATTTGATGCAACATAGCATTCAGTTGTTACCCCAATTGGAAAAATCCCATTAGTCCCTAATCCATTAATACGGTTAATTATTATTCCACAATCCGGGTTTACTATTATCTCCGGATAATCAATTACCAGATCACATATTCCTGGTTGTGTAAACAACTCAACATCTGGGACTGGATCAAAATTTGGAATATTATTATTAACAACAGTTATCAATGATGAACAAGTGGAAATATTTCCCGAATTATCAGTAACTGTTAAGATAACTGGATTTGTGCCAACATCAGTACAGGTAAACTCCATTTTATTTAATTCTTTTAAATAAAGGCCACAGTTATCATAGCTATTATTATCAATTAGTTCAGTATTTATAGTTGCAAAGTTATCAGTATCTAATTCAACTGTAACATCTTTACAATTTGCGTGAGGTTTAATATTGTCTCTAACTTGTACTTTGGACGTACAAGTTGAATAATTACTATTATTGTCTTCTATTGTTAATTTAACTATGTTACCCCCAATATCTGCACATGTAAAATTTGTTTGGCTCAATTCCATTGAAATATTACCACAAACATCATAGCTGCCATTATCAATCGCTTCCGCTATTACAACTGCAGTTCCATTATTATTCAGTTCTATTGTTATATCATTACATTTTGCATTTGGGGAATTATTATCAATTACAGTTACAGTAGATACGCAAGTGCCTATATTTCCATTGCTACCTATTACTGAAAGAGTAACTGAGTTTGCACCAAGATCAACACAAGTAAAAATAGTTTTGTTTATTGATAATGATTCTATACCACATGCATCATAACTACCTCCTTCCAAGTCGTTGTAGGTATGAGCCCAAGCAGGTACAACTTCTCTGTTTTGAGAATCATTTACATCTTGTGCGGTAATAGAGGCCTCTCCTGAAGCATCTAAAAAAACTTCTACATTCCTACAGATTGCTGTAGGATTGATACTATCTCGAACCTCAACATGTGCATAACATACGCTACTGTTCCCTGATAAATCTATGCCTGTTACACGAACACTATCATTATGATAGATATTCGCACATTCAAATAAGTAATTATCAAGAGTAAAATAAATATTATCAGATGCCGTACAATTATCCAATTATCACTATATTCGTTAATTAAGATTCCTATATCAGCATGGCTTAATATATATTCTCCATTTTCCCATAAATATATAATTACATTGTTGCAAATTAACATTGGCGGAATTTTGTCTAATACTGTAACTGTTGAAGTACAGGTAGAAGTAATATTTGAAGTATCTGTAACACTTAAAGTGACCGTATTCTCTCCAATATTGTCACATCCAAACTCTGTAATATCTGTATCAAAGGTAATTATACAACCAGTAGAGCCATTATCTACAGCATCTTCTGTAATTGTTGCATAACCACTAGAATCTAATTCTACTGAAATATTTTTACATTGTGCTATATAATCCTGTGGTTGTCCTTTTAAATTACTTTGAAAAAATAGAATTAGAAAAACTATGTTTAAGAAGGTTATTATTATTTTCATTATCTCTGAGTATTATCTTAAAAACTTATGAATGTATTCCTGAACTATTAGAGTTAAAAATAGACAAAAGAAACATTTTTCATGCAAATTACCTCCAAATGCCGACTTGTATGAATTGAATACTTCTTCACAAATCCCATTAAATGTTAAATACGGAAATTGTCGTAATATTTCTTTTATAATTTTTGGCAACAGTATTTAAACCATCGATTCTCGAAGTTACAACAAATTGATAATATATACAATAGTATCATGTAAAATGATTCTAATTAGTGTCCGTCTATAAACTCAAGTGTTTGATTCAGAAAGTTCGAATTCAAGGCTTGTGAAGCACTAAGATTGGGAGTCCCGAGGGATGGCCAATTTTCGGGCAAGCGTAACGAAGAAGTCTGACTTTATGGACAGACACTAATTAGGAACGCAGCTAAGATACTGTGTGTGCTAGGCATGAGTACGTATCTTAATAATACAGGTCGTACCCTGAAGGAGTGAGTACGAGCAAAAAAACGGAAATAAATAGTAGTTTTTAGAGATTCCCTTAAGCCATATCTTCAAATACCATGGTTATTTTTGCCAACAATTCTTCCGGGTCGATTGGTTTTGTAATGTAAGCATCACAACCGGCTTCCATACATCTTTCTTCATCATCTTTCATGGCGTGTGCCGTAACAGCTATAACGGGGATACTTTTTGTTTCATCGTTTGCCTTCAGTATCCTGGTAACCTCAAGCCCATCCATCAATGGCAACGAAATATCTAATAAAATAATATCAGGCAATATGGTTTGCGCTTTTCGAAGCCCTTCTAACCCGTCAACTGCCTCAATAATCTCATACTGCCCATTTAAAATGGCAGATATCGAAACCCTGTTATCCTGATTATCTTCAATAACCAATATACGGGCACCTTCTTTCAAGGTCCGCTTAACATTGCTTTGGCTATCCCCTTTATCAAGACTACTATCCCCGTTTTCAGCAGTTGCAAGATCGGAGTGAATAGGCCTTGAAGGAGGGTTTAACATTAGCTTTATTTTATCAATTACCCCCTGCGGATAGTTTTTATCGTACCTGAAATACTGCAGGTAATTCATATTAAACCCGGATGCTTCCTGGCTTTTAAATTCCTTTTTTGTGATTATCAGGACAGGGGTATTTTTCAGTTCTTCAATTCCCTGTAACCGTTCAAGGGCAATAAAATTGCCCATCTCGGGTATCTCAACCGAAAGGATAATCCCCGAAGGCGACAGGTCTTTAATGCTTTGCTGTACCTCATCCACAACTTCCAGCCGGTACCCCTCTTTTTTCAGAGTCGTCAATAACTCGTCAATATCGGCTTCAGGGTTCTTTACAACAACCAGGGTTATTTCTTCTTTTTCTTCCTTGCCGGGGATTTCTTTTTCAACAGTATCGTCTTCAATCTTAGGGCTACCCGGCAATCCCGAGATTATACGATTTATTTCTTCGTGCATGTCGTACAACGAAGTTTGGCTTTTTATCAGTACTTTTGAAGCCTTTCTTTCCAATTCATGCCTTTCTTGTTCGGAGAGGTTTTTAGATGTAATTATTATTACCGGCAGGTCTTTTGTTTTTTCCTGGCTTCGTATATGGTTTAAAACCTGAAAACCATCAACTTCGGGCATCAATAAATCCAGTATCAGTACATCAGGGACATTCTTATCCAGCAAGTCAAGGCACTCTTTACCGCCACTTGCCGTATTTACCTCCCATTTATTAGATTTCAATTTATAAGCCATAAGCTGGAGGTCGAGGTCGTTATCGTCTACTAATAATAGTGAACTTGATGCCCTTACTACATTATTTATTTTGGTAATGAGCTTATCTTTATCTACCGGCTTAAAAATATGGCCTACCGCGCCTAAGGCAAGCCCTGTTTTCAAATCATCGGAAACAGACACAACTATAACCGGTATATCTTTTGTTTTTGGGTTATCTTTTAGTTGCCCAAGCACTTCCCACCCGTCCATTTCAGGCATGATTACATCAAGGGTAATCAACGATGGATGGTATTTCTCAGCCAGCTCTAATGCCTCCGCCCCCGATGAAGCAATAATTGTTTTGTACCCGGCTTCTGTAATGTCTTTACTCAGTTTTGAGGAAACATCAGGGTCATCGTCCACAACCAATATACTTTTCCTGCCGTTCTCTTTACTCCCCGGCTTGTAGTAAGTAACCTGCTTGGGTTTAATATCGCCCTTGCTTACCAATGGTATGGTTATGGTAAATGTAGAACCTACACCTAACTGACTGCTGGCTTTAATATTACCACCCAGTAGCTCAATAGTCTTCTTAGCAATAGCCAACCCCAGCCCGGTTCCTTCAAACTTTCTGGAAATTGTGCCGTCAACCTGCCTGAACTCCTCAAAAATGTACGGTATATCTTTCTCAGGGATTCCAATGCCTGTATCTTTAACAACAATTGCAATACTTCCATCATCTGTTTGACTGGCAGTAATCTTTACTTCGCCTTTGTCTGTAAATTTAATGGCATTACCAACTATATTTTGGATAACCTGGTTCAGCTTCAGGTGGTCGGTTTCAATAAGCGGCATACCGTCAGGCACCTGCAACGATATTTTCAACCCTTTATCTACTGCCAGTTGATGCAGGTTTTCCTTAATAGTTCCCAGTAACGATTTTATCGATACTTTTGAGATATTTAAATCCAGTTTGCCGGCTTCAATCTTTGAAAGGTCAAGAATATCATTTATCAATGAAAGAAGCTGTTTCCCATTCCGTTCAATAATCTTCAGGTATTCCTGCTCTTCGTTGGTAATACGGTCCTTCGACCTCATTATCAATACCCTCGACAGTGCCATTATAGAATTTAGCGGAGTCCTTAATTCGTGGCTCATATTTGAGACAAACTCACTTTTTAACCTGTTGGCTTCTTCAACATGCAACCGTTGGGTATCCAGTTCCTGGTTCTGCCTGTTTAATTCAAGGGTATATCTTCGCAACTCTTCCGACTTATTTAAAATTTCTTTGGTCTGAGCCTCCAGTTGTTCGTTTACTTTAGCGAGATGCTCGGCAAGCGACCGTGTTTTTTCGGTAGCAAGGATATGTGAATATGCCGTATTAATGTTAATTAATGATTGGTTGAGTATTTCAATACTGTTTACATTGAATTCTTTTATGTTAACCAATGAAATAACAGCAACAACAACATCATCTACAAGTATTGGCAGGGTAATAATTTCCCGGGGGTTTATCTCGGCAGCTGACGTTTTAAATTTGAAAACAGAGTCATACGGAATATTCTTTATATGAGCTATTTTCTTGAATTTAAGCACATTGGCAAACTCACCTTCAGGATTCTCCGCATCAAATGGCTGTAACAGTCCGGGATTGGTGCCGATAGAGGTGAAATGGACAAATTGATTTTTGTCTTTATCAAGGACATAGAATACCCCCATGCTGGCTTCGGTAATCGACATCAGTTTTAAAAGCAGTTTATTCCTGAACTCATCCATGTCAACCAATTCCATCATGGTACTTGATATTGCCGACACATTTTCCTGGATATCAAATTTCGAGGAAATAACCTCGGCCATTTTGTTAAACGACCTGGCAAGGAAGCCCAATTCATCCGTAGTTATTTTTTCATTGCGGGCAGAAAGGTCGCCTTTTTCTATTCTTTCAGAAACCATAGCCATGTTTACAATTGGCCTGGAAATAGACCTTCCAACCACAGATGCTACCAAAACCAGCAGAATGAGGGAAATAAGGAATAAAACCGCGTAATTAACCAGCATAGCACGGATAGGTGCATAAATCTCATCTACATTCTGTTTTGTAATGAACCCCCACCCTATTGACTGAATAAAAGTATAGGCAGCCAGCACATCGCTGTTATTATAATCCGTTGATTCAATAATCCCTGTTTCTCCTTTTAATGCCAAAGCCGCAGCCCTGGAATTTATTTTCAGGTTTAATGGGGCATTTACATAACTCCTCAGCTCATTTAAAGCAACAGACTTTTTATTAATAATCAGCGACTCCCCCGTTTCACCCAGGCCCGTCCGGTCCTGAAGTAAAACATACAACGAATTTTTTAAATCAACGGTTGCTACCAAAATGCCGACAATAGGTTTTTCAGCATTCAGCGACCGTTTGTCAATAATAGGTGAAGCAAAAGCCATCGTATGCTTTTGCAGTTTTTTGTCAAAATAAATGTCTTTGATATAATTACCCCTGATTTTCAGAGTCTCTGTGAAATAAGGGTCTTTTGATTTATCTTCACCCAGTGAGGCAGGGTCGGTAGAGATAATTATTTTACCGGTTTTCGGGTTTATTATAAATATCTCGATGTATTCTTTGTAGTGCCCAATATAAGATTTAAGTTCATTTTTGATATTATTGTATATCTCCCTGGCTTTAGGTGCCTGTAAATTATTATCATAAAAATCGGACAGTTCAATCAAGTCATTATCTTCGGAAAGGGTTTTTAGGTTGAGTTGTTTTTCGGATAGCCATCTGTGAAGTTGCTCAACCCGTAAATCTCTTATAGCAGTCAGTTTTTGCGTACTATTATACTTAACTACATCAAACTTCTGTATAGATGGGATTAAAATACTTAACGTCAACGGGAACAACCCTATAATTAAAAACCATAGGGTAAGCCTCATTCGTATGCTCCTGTTTTTAAACATTATAACTTATAATTCATTTTATAATTCATTTATAGAAGTTGGTTAAAGTTAAATAATCTTACACTAACAAATTCTATCAATCACCCGAATAATTATAAATCATTCTTAAAGGTTGATTTATTGCTCCCTCAATTCAAGGCAAAAACCGAGCCTTCTAATATTTCCCTGCTTACAGAATACTTTTTCTGATTATTACGGCTGGCATAAAAATACCTCCCCGTATTTTAACAGGTGGTATTGGATACTAAATTACAGGATTACCTACCTATAACTATACAAAATAACCTATATGTACCCACCCTCCTTTTAAACATGCCTTAGCACAATCTTTTTATCCTTAACAATCAACGCATTACAATATAAAGCAACGCCATTTCGCAAAGGTATAAGGTTATATTTCAGATCAAACCCGGGCAGGGTTTCCCCTGTTTTTGTTATAGTTGCAATTTATTGGGAATCCTTTACTTTTTCAAAAATAATATCTATTTATTCATGGCCAAAAAGAAACTTCCACACCTCTTTTCAGGTATCCGTCCTTTACTCCCATTTTAAAGAAGAATGTCCCATTCTGGTAAAAGAGGGCCGCATGAAACCGGGGCTAAAAAACATACCGGGTTTCAGCTATTGAAACAAGCTGACCTGATTCCTGAGATTAGAGGGAAAAGCCGGGTTTCTGAGATTCTGAACCGTGCATTTAGTGAGGGTTTCACTTAGAGTGAAGCCCTCACTAAAGGAAATGGAATCCACCCTGTTGCTTACTGATCTCTTATTCCTGATCTTTTTACCTACTTAATCATAAAATCGAGTAGTTTATGCCCTTCAAGATACCCCTCCAGGCAGTCGCCAATTTTTACCGGCCCTACACCTGCCGGGGTGCCTGTATAAATCAGGTCGCCCATTTTTAAAGTGAAGAATCTTGAAACATACTCGATAATTGTGTCTATCGAAAAGATCATTAAAGAAGAATTACCTTTTTGTACCGTTTTGCCATTTATATCCAGGGAGAAGCGTACTGCATTTATGTCTGGCAGCTGGCTTTTGGGTAAAAAATTATTCCCCAGCACAGCCGACCTGTCGAAAGCCTTTGCTTTTTCCCAGGGCAACCCTTTTGCCCTGAGCTCCGACTGCAAGTCGCGAGCTGTAAAATCTACCCCAAGGCCTATTTCATCGTAATACCGGTGGGCAAACCGTTTTTCAATATTTTTACCAAGCCGCCCGATTTTTACCACCAGCTCAATCTCGTGGTGTACATTTTTTGAAAAATCAGGGATATAAAAAGGGTCGTTATTCCTTAAAATAGCCGAATCGGGTTTCATAAACACCACCGGCTCAGTTGGTATCTCATTATTCAACTCACGAGCATGAGCCACATAATTCCTTCCAATACAAATTATTTTCATACCTGATGCCTAAAGTTAGAGCAGCTACCGGGCACTGCCCATTGTGCAAATTGCACATTAAAACAGCAGCCTATGGCCACGGGCTTTAACCTGTTGCCTCTATTTACCCTTCATCCGAAGTTTAATATTAGTCAGCACTTTCTTGGTAAACAATGGGAATTCGCCATTCATAATCCAGCCAAAATAACCGGGTTGCTCAAGCAGTACCTTCTCAACCGGCACGCCTTTATTTTTCCCGAAATTAAATACTTCCACACCATTTTCATCATAAATTATCCGCCCCAGGAAATCAACATTCCGGTTGTACGAAGAAAATTCGCTTAATTTATCTATGTCATTTACTATCGGTACTGATTTTACACCTTTATTGTCTTCATATTCAACCCCTTTATACATATCCAGTTGAGATTGAAGCACCTGAATAGTAGCTCTTGTGTCAACCATAGCACTGTGGGCGTTTGTCAGCTCCTTTTTGCAATAAAACTTATATGCTGCAGCCAGCGTCCGTTTCTCCATTTTATGGAAAATAGCCTGTACGTCAATAAACTTCCGTTTTTTCATGTCGATATCGATACCGGCACGCAGGAATTCTTCAGCCAGGAGTGGAATATCAAACCGGTTGGAGTTAAACCCCCCGAGGTCGCACCCTTCAATAAACCTGGCTAACGATTTGGCAACCTCTTTAAAAGTCGGTGCATCTTTCACATCTTCATCGGATATGCCGTGTATTTTGGTCGACTCTTCGGGTATATGCATTTCAGGGTTAATACGCATATCTTTTTCACTCTCCGAACCGTCCAGGTTGATTTTTACCAAGGCAATTTCTACAATCCGGTCGGTGACAATATTTATTCCTGTTGTTTCAAGGTCGAGAAATACCAATGGGTTTTTTAGCTGAAGTTTCACTCGTTATAATTTTATCAGTTAATAATTACAATTTTAGGGTCGTCAAAATCCCTTTATCGATTTGCAAGTTAATCATGTTGAAATAAATACCCGTTTCATAGCACTATTTTTAAATAAAAAGGTATCCTTAAAACCATATTCCATAAATTACCTATCAATAAAAGAATGGCTTCAGGGATACCTGCTCCTATAAACGGAAAATATTAATTTTAAACGTTTATCATCATCGGCATAAGCAACATTAAAACATCTTCGTCTTCGTTTTCTTTTTCTTCAGGCAATAGCAGCCCGGCCCGCGTTGAGTCGCTTAATTCAAGTTTAACTTCGGCGCTGGAAATATTTGACAATATCTCCTGAAGGAAAGTAGATTTAAACCCGATTTCTATTTCATCGCCTTCGTACTGGCAATTAAGCCGTTCGACTGCTGAAATAGAGAAATCAATATCCTGTGCAGAAACAATCAACTGATTCCCGGAAATATTTAACTTGATAAGGTTGCTGGCCTGGTTTGAGAAAACCGACACACGCCTGACGGTATTGTAAAACACCAGCCTGTCGATAACCATTGCATTCGGGTTATTTGTTGGGATAACCGAACTGTAGCTTGGGTAATTACCCTCAACCAACCGGCAGATCACCTTAAATTTACTCAATGTAAAAAAGGCATTCTTATCGTCAAATTCCAGTTTGACATCAAATTCTTCTTTAGGCAGCAGCCCTTTGAGCAAACCTGCAGGTTTTTTAGGCAGTATGAATGATGATTCGATTTCAGCTTTTGCATCTGCCCTGCGGTATCGAACAAGTTTGTGGGCATCAGAAGCAACGAAACTCATAAAATCAGGAGTAAGCTCTATATAAATCCCATTCATTACAGGACGCAACTCATCATCAGCCGTAGCAAACAGTGTTTTCTCAATCCCATTCAGTAAAACACTATGGTTCACACTGATTGACGAGGTAGCTTCTTCATCCAATGTTGGTAATTCAGGGAAATCTTCCCCATCCTGCCCAACAATGCTGAACTTCCCGTTTTCAGAATATATTTCAATTGAAAATGAATTGGTGTCAATCTGAAAAGTAAGTGGTTGTTCCGGGAATTCTTTCAACGTATCAATTAAGAGTTTGGCAGGTACAGCAATAACCCCTTCTCCTTCAACATTGTCAAGTTCCATACTTGTAATCAGGGTTGACTCCAGGTCGGAAGCTGTTATCGTCAGTTCCGAACCGGCTAGTTGGAAAAGGAAGTTATCCAGGACAGGCATGGTGTTCTTACTACTAATAACCTTGCTGATAGCTGTCAGATGGTTCAGTAACTCGGTACTTGAAACTACAAATTTCATTGGCTTTTATTTAATTTTCTGAATATTCAATACTCTGTAAATAAGCTATTAATGTAGGCAAAAGGATTGCTCAACCGGTTGTACACTATGAAAAAGCAGGCAACCGGTATCATTTTTACTTATTTCAAGTACACGAATATACAAACTTTACCTTTATTTACCTATTGATAAAAGAGCGTTTTTTACAGGTTTTTTTAACGGGAAAATTTACGGTGGCGAATTGTGTTATAAACTACTCCGAAAATAATTATCAGAATTATTGGTAACCCGACATTCAACCATTGCCAATAGGCTTTTTCCTCCCTCAGTTTAACTTTGTCGAGCACACGGAGTTTTATCGCCCTGTTTCGCAGGAACATAATCCCCCGGTCGTCGCACAGGTAGTTTATCGCGCTTAAAATAAACTCTTTATTACCAAATGTTTGCTGCGACACCCGGTCGTACCCCAAGGGAAGTATTGAAGGCGATGAACCTGAATAGCGGACTTTATTGGCAATTATATCCCCGTCAGAAATAACGATCATTTTAGTGGGTTTACTTTCGGTTAAGATGGATGATTCTGAATAGCCGAGGTTTTTAATCATCCTGTTTTTGAATACCGATGAAAACCGGCCTTCCAGCAATACCCCTACAGGAATAAATGAAGTATTGAACAGTTCGCGCGCAGGCGGGTTATCAATATTCCTAAGGCTTACCCCGGTTGGCGTATTTACTTTAAAGGAATATGGGGATGTGGTTAAGATTACCGACTTCCGGATATTGCCATTCCCCGAAACAGTGTCGACAGACGAAACAAACTCGGCTGCAACCACATTGAGGTTACGGCTTAACGGGTGATTGTCGGCAGGTGTTAACAAAGGCGAATAGTACCAGTTTTGTGGTGTAAACCTGGGCTGGTTCCCCAGCGGTGCAACATTAACCATCTTTTTAAGGCACATAACATCCTGCAATAAATCACTATTTACCCTGACTCCGTAATGGAACAACTGGTCGGTAAGGTTCAGGTCGCGTGGGAAAGCCACTGTCATCATCCCCTGGGCCAGGCTGTCGAGGCTTACCTTTACCGGCTCGACCAGCCACATTACCCTGCCCCCCTGCATAATATACTGGTCGACTGCCAATTTATCCTTTTCAGGGAACGGCTTTTTCGGGCCGGCTATAATTAATACCGAATATTTTGAGGGATCCTCAGACAGTTGTTCCGAAGTAATCCGGAACACATTAAAATCAGGGAGCAGGCTGTTACTGATATCAGCCACTTCCCACTGGTTCAGTTCTCCATGCCCGGTTAAAAAAGCCAGGTTCTTCCTCTTTTCCGACATAAGCCGTTGCAACACATTCACCAACTCAAATTCTATGTTCTCTACCGAGTGGTTCAAATTTATTTCATGGCTGAAACCGGCACTGTTTTTAAGGAAATTAACAGGCAGTTCCCTGCCCTTGTACCGAACCAGTGCACCAGGGTATATTCGCCTGGTTGTGATCCCCTGCTCTGTTTTTTCCCGTAAATCAGTTGGGCGCACCCCCTTATTTATCAGCTCTTCAAATAATCTGGCACGTTTTTTTACATCCTTGATATCGTACGGATTGGTAACCTTTAAGCGTATCTTTTTTGCCGACCACACATTCAGGGCGGCAATTTTTTCGCCAATAGCCTGCTGCAACCTCCTGAACCCGGCAGGCAATTCCCCACCCAGGAATAATTCTACCTCGACAGGCTGCTCCAACCCTTCCACAACCTCTTTGCTTACTCCGGCAACCGAATACCTTTTTTCGGCTGTCAGGTCAATCTGTAAGACCAGGTTTTCAACAATAAAGAACAGTATAATAATACTAACCGGAATAGTTAAACTCCTGGCCCACACTTTTAGCCCTTTATGTTTTAAAGGCCTGATAATAAACTTTGTTAGAATCAGGAATAGAACCACCATTCCAATAAAATAGGTGGCATCCCTTAAATCGAGCACTCCCCTGCTGATTGATAAATAATGTTCGTTTATGCTTAGCCATGTGAAAAACCCCTCCAACAAGTACGGCACCCCCGAATTGCCGATAAACTCAAAACCCATGTAAAAAATGAACGACAATGCCATTGCGGCAATAAACGAAACAACCTGGTTATCGGTTATCGACGAAGCAAACAGCCCGATTGCCACATATATGGCTGCAAGGAAGAACAGGCCTATGAATGCGCCCCATGTACCCCCGGTATCAATATTGCCAACCGGGTTTCCCAACATATAAACGGAAAAGAAGTAGAGTAATGTTGGCAACAGGGTGATCAACACAAGTACAAGCCCGGCAAGGAACTTGGCAAAGATCAATTGAAAATCAGTCAACGGGCGGGTTAAGAGTATCTCGATAGTGCCCTGCCTTTTCTCTTCTGCAAAAAGGCGCATGGTAATTGCCGGCACTAAAAACAGGTAGAGCCAGGGTGCTAACGAAAAAAAACTATCAAGAGTGGAATATCCGCTATCAATAATATTGTAATTCCCGGGGAAAACCCATAAAAACAGGCTGCTGGCCAACAAAAATGCGATGATGGCAATGTACCCGGTCAACGACCCGAAAAAACTATTTATTTCTTTTCTAAAAAGGCAATACATAAGAAGTCAAAAGTATAAAGTATAAAGTCAAAAGTATCCTTTGTAACG
>JAADGO010000240.1 GCA_013152355.1 Chlorobiota bacterium | reverse complement strand
TTCAATGGATTATTCAATCCCAATATTCTGTAACAGGCATGCCGATGAACATATTGTAGGTATCCTTGTGGCAAGTATTGACCTGCACAACTCACTTTTCAAGATGCTGCTCGAAAGGGTTGGGCTGGGTAAAACCGGAGAAACCCTGATTGTAAACAAAGATTTAGTGGCACTAAACGAACTTCGTTGGCATGATAATGCCCCCCTGAACCTTCAGATATCTGCCAAACCGGCTGTAAACGCTGCACGTGGGGAAACAGGGATAGCAGTTACCACCGATTATCGCGGTGAAAGAATCCTGGCTGCCTATACTTACATCCCTGAAACAGGGTGGGGCTTTGTGTGTAAACAGGATTTGTATGAACTAAATGCACCCATCCGGGAAATGGTATGGAATTTTATTATTATTTTTATTATTATCTCAATTGTAATTGCTTTAATAGCCTTCAAGATCAGCCAGACAATTTCAAAGCCAATTGTTGAGATCGATAATGTTGCCCAAAGATTTGGGGCCGGCGATTTCTCAGTAAGGAATACAATTGCTTCAGAGGATGAATTAGGGTCATTAGCCATGGAATTCAATAATATGGCAGATGTTACTGAATCAAGGCTGAAAATACAGAAAGGTGTTGCCGACATCTCCGAAACAATGATTGGGCAATCATCTCTGCAGGAATTCGGGCCTGCAGTACTTAAGCAACTGATAAAAATCACAAAGGCAAACACAGGCATATTTTATATCCTTAATGAAACAACATCAAAATATGAATATTTTGCATCTGTGGGTGCCAATGAGGAATTGTTAAAACCATTTGATGCGAAGAACCCAGAAGGAGAAGTTGGCAATGCACTCTCAGAAAAAAGTATCTACTATCTCCGGGATATCCCCGAAGACACAATCTTTAAATATAGGACCACAGCCGGCGATGCAATACCTAAAGAAATAATTACTATCCCCATATTGGTCGACAACACAGTGGTGGCCATTATTTCACTTGTAAATATTCACAGGTTCAGCAAAGAATGTTACGAAATACTCAAACAATCATGGGCAGGCATCAATACTTCATACTCAAATCTGATGGCTAGTGAGACCAGGATACTTGCCGAGCAGCTTACCAAAATAAACAAGCAACTGGAGGCACAAACCGAAGAATTACAGGGTAAAGCTAAAGAAATGTCGGAACAGGCAGAAGAATTGCAATGTACCTCAGAAGAGCTACAGGAGAAAAATATTGAGCTTGAAGCACAAAGGAAGCAGGTGGAAGCAGCAAACCAGCTAAAAAGTGAATTCCTGTCGAATATGAGCCACGAACTCCGAACCCCCCTGAATTCGATACTGGCACTTTCCCGTGTATTAATTATACAGGCTAAAAATAAACTTAATGATGAAGAGAATAATTACCTGGAAATTGTTGAACGCAATGGGAAACGCCTTTTATCACTAATTAATGATATTCTCGACCTTTCGAAAATTGAGGCAGGGAAAATGGAAATCTCACCAAAATCTGTTTCAATAGTCTCCCTTCTGAGGATAATAAAAGAAAACATGCAAACCTTATTGGAGGAAAAGGGTTTATCATTAACATTAAGAATCCCTGAAAACCTTCCACAAGTTGAGAGTGAAGAGTCGAAACTACACCAGGTTTTAACAAATATCATTAGTAATGCTGTTAAATTCACCGGAGAAGGAAGTGTGGATATTTCAGTAACATTCGATACTATGAATGTATTCATTGAGGTGAAGGATAGCGGCATTGGCATATCAGAAGAAATGCTCCCCCATATTTTCGATGAATTCAGGCAGGCTGACGGTACATCGTCCCGCCAATATGAGGGTACCGGCCTCGGGCTTGCCATTGCCAATAAACTGATGAAAATACTTGGTGGAAATATTAAGGTTAAAAGTAAATTAGGGAAGGGGTCTGTTTTCACTGTTACCATCCCTATTAAATGGCATGAAGGTACTTTACCTACCGAAACATTCCGTTTTAAAGACAAACCGTCAGAACCAATGGATAAAATGATCCTTGTGGTTGATGATGACCCCAAAATAGTTAAGGATATTTCTGAATACCTCAACGAAGCCGGTTATAAAACAATGGAGGCCACATCGGGGAAAGAAGCCCTGGAGCTTGCCTGGAACTATCAGCCTTTTGCCATTACACTTGATATTATTATGCCCGAAATGGATGGATGGGAAGTTTTACAAAAATTAAAAACAAATGCAAGGACAAAGAATATCCCGGTGATTGTAATTTCAGTTTCAAACGATAAAGATACAGGATTTGCCCTTGGTGCAGTAGGATATGTCAATAAGCCGGTCGATAAGGATTTATTAATTTCAGAAATCAAAATACTAAATAAGACTCCCAATCTTGTAATGATAGTTGATGATAATGAGTTTGAACTTAAACAGATGGCAGAAATTATCGAAACAGAGGATATAAATACCATCTTAGCAACCTGTGGAAAAGAATGTATTAAACTATTAGAGGAAAAAGTCCCGGATATCCTTGTCCTCGACATTATGATGCCCGGCATGGACGGATTTAAGGTACTGGAGGAAATACGAAAGAAACCCGAGACGAGAGACTTGCCGGTTATTATTATAACAGCAAAAGACCTTACAAAAGAAGATAAAACAAAGCTTATAGGAAGAGTGTCGGCCATCATTGCAAAAAGCGGCACCACTCCACAAGACCTATATAAAGAGATAAAACGTATTATTGAGAATTTGGAAGATACTCAAAAAACAGAAGTTTCAATAAAAATTAATAATGAACCCCGGATTCTTGTGGTAGAAGATAATCCGGATAATATGACAACTATCAAAGCTATATTAAAAGACAAATATCATATTGTAGAAGCACTTGATGGCGAGCAGGGACTAAAAATAGCACAGTCTCAACAACCCGACCTGATCCTTCTTGACATGTCGCTCCCGAAAATAAGCGGAGAAAAAATCGTTGAAATACTAAAAGCAGATGATAAAACTAAACATATCCCGATAATAGCAGTCACAGCCCAGGCCATGTTAGGTGATAAAGAACGATTCATAAAAGCCGGGTGTGACGGATATATCTCGAAGCCTATGGATGTGGAAGCTCTGTTAGCTGAGATTGGCAAGTTTTTTAAGTAATCGTTTCAGGTTGGGGCTTTCAGGTTTCAAATGACAAAAAGCGATCTGAAACATGAAACCAGGAAGTTGAAATATGAAAAAAGATATCATGAAAAAGATACTCGCAATCGATGACCAGAAAGACAACCTGGTAGTCATTAAAGCAGTAATAAAGAACCATATACCAGGCTGCGAAGTCCTGACAGCCCTGTCGGGACGAGAGGGGATTAAAATTGCAAGAAAAGAGCAGCCTGATACAATCCTGCTGGATATCATCATGCCTGGAATGGATGGTTACGAAACCTGTAAAAGGCTAAAGGCAGACGAATTGACAAAACATATTCCTATACTAATGCTTACGGCGGTAAAAACCGATATTAAAAGCAAAATAAAAGGGCTTGATACCGGTGCCGATGCCTTTTTCACTAAACCAATTGATGCTGTTGAGCTTACTGCGCAACTGAATGTGATGCTCCGAATAAAAGAAGCCGAAGACAAATTACAGGCAGAAAAGGAACTATTAGATGAAAAAGTTATAAAAAAAACGAAAGAGTTAAAAGAAAGCGAAGAGTATTTCAGGACATTAATTGAAAATAGCAGCGATGT